>JAPPDF010000034.1 GCA_028875575.1 Acidobacteriota bacterium | reverse complement strand
GAATCACTCCCCCCTTGAGGGGGAGTCGCAGAAGCCGAGCCGAATGGCGAAGGCTGATGCGGAGGGGGGCAAGGCTCGGCTCCGGAACGTGCGATAGCGCGGCCGGGCGAAGAGGCCCGGCGTTCAGGACTGCTCCCAGAACTTGTCGACGTACTCCTGCATCTTGTTGAGCATGAAGCGTGAGGACTGAACCGCCCGTTCGCCGTCCCAGGCGAATACCTGGCTGGTCATGATGCCGTCGAAGTTGATTTCCCCCAACGTTCCAAAGAATGCCTCCCAGTCCACCTCCCCCGCGCCGATGTCCAGGTGCTGGTGAATCCGCGCCGGGGTTCCGGCCGGGTTCATGATGTAGCGCCATCCTCTCTTGTGGTTGAAGGAGTCGGCCACGTGGACGTGGGCCAGGACGGGGGCGGCATATCGCAGCATGGCAGCCACGTCCTCGCCCAGGTGAAAGGTGTGAGGGGCGCAGTAGAGATACTTGACCCATGGAGAATCGATCGACCGGATCATGTCCACCGCCAGGTTGTTCTCTTCCACGAAATCGTCCGGATGAGCTTCAATGTGCAGGGGCAGTTCCTCGGCCTCGAAGATGGGCAGCAATTCCTCCATCGACTTCCAGAACGCCGCTTCACTGGCCTCGGCGTGGACTTCGGGTCCGGCAAATGCCGTCGACTGTGGCGAGGGTCCGCGGTCGAAGATGGAATTCACTGTCTGACACTCGATCTCCTTGACTATGGGGAGAGCCCGTTTCCAGTAACGTACGGCGGCCTGGCGTTCCTCCTCGTCGGGACTGGCCCAGCGATAGGTCAGCAGCAGGCTGACAAGGTTCATTCCGGTTTCGTGAAGCGCCTGCTTGAACTCCCGAATTCTGGTGTTGTCGGCTCGCGGAGGCCAGTATTCGGGAAAGAAATCGTCGCGCGAGCAGAGTTCCAGGTTTTTCCAACCCAGGTCCGCCACCAGCCGGACCACGTCGGGAAGAGGCCGGTCACAGTGCATCAGGGGATCCAATGCCAGTTGCATGGGTCTTCTCCTTGAGAGGGGCCGGAGGCGCTGTTGTCGGAGCAACTCTATCCCAGGTGAGAGAGCAGCTGCAACCGGGTCGGCAAGACCGGTGTTTGCTACAATGGGGGCGTCACCGGCAGATCGCCTTCCTCTCTGATTTCAAACCTTGCAAGGGTGGACCATGAATACCATCTTCAAGTATCCGATGTTTTTGTGGGTTGCGGTTACGGCCTCACTGTTTCTGGCAATGTCCTGTGCTTCGAGCCCACCGGCGCAGAAGGCGGGATCGGAGAGCCACCCCGATCCTGAGGAGGTGGCCGCCCAGCCTCTCTTCAACGGGCGGGACCTTGAGGGGTGGCATACCAATTCCGAAAAGATCGGTCACGGGACGGGAGGGCGCTGGACGGTGGAAGAGGGGGTCATCGTGGGCGAGCAGGACCCCCCGGGAAGCGGTAACGGAGGCATCCTGCTGACCGATCGGACCTTCGGCGATTTCGAAGTCACCCTGGAGGTCAAGCCGGACTGGGGTGTCTGTTCGGGCCTGTTCCTTCGCAGCACCGAAAAGGGACAGTGCTATCAGGTCATGATCGACTACCGGGAGAAGGGCAATATTGGCGAGATCTACCGTGAAGGCCTGGATGGAAGAACCAACACCACCTTTCGCCTCCACGGCATCCATGGGGAGGGCGGGGCCAAAGTCCTGACAGGCATCGAGGCACGGCCCGCCGAGAGCAACCAGCGCGGCGCGGGCGGTGAGCCTGGATTCCCCGTGGAAGACTGGTCCAGGATCTGGAAGCTGAACGACTGGAACCGGGTGGAAGCCCGGATCGTGGGCAACCCTCCCACCATCACCACCAGCCTGAACGGCCACTTCATCACCGAATACACCAGTGACCAGACCTTTGAAGGGACGCTGGAAGACCGCGGGTTTATAGCGGTCCAGGTGCATGGGGGGAAATCCTGGCCCGCCGGCGCCAGGATCCGCTTTCGGAACATAGAGGTGAAGGAACTCTAGATTTTTTGCTACCTCCCCATCCACCCGCCATCTACGACCAGGATGGAGCCGTTCACGTAGTCGGACGCGGCCGATGCCAGATAGACGATGGCGCCGCGGAAGTCTGCCGGTTCTCCCCAGCGCCCGGCCGGGATTCGTGACGAGATGGCGGGATTTCGCACCGGGTCGGCCTGCAGGGCGGCCGTGTTGTCCGTCCGGATATAGCCCGGGGCTATGGCGTTGACCTGGACCCCCCGTCCCGCCCATTCGTTGGCCAGAGCCTTGGTCAACTGGCCGATGGCGCCCTTGCTGGCAGCATAGCCGGGGACCGTGATCCCCCCTTGAAAGGTAAGCAGCGAGGCGGTGAAGATGATCTTCCCCGAGCCGCGCTCCAGCATGCGTTTCCCGAGATCACGGCTCAACAGGAACTGGGCGTTGAGGTTGGTTTCGATGATCTCGTCCCAGTATTCGTCGGGATGTTCGGCAGCAGGTTTCCTGAGTATGGCGCCAGCGTTGTTGACCAGAATGTCGATGACCGGGAAATCGGCCTTGACCCTGGCCAGGAACGCAAGCAGCGCGGACCGGTCGGCGAAGTTGCAGGCGTAGCCGGTGAATCGCCGCCCGCGAGCCGCAACCTCCTTTTCGACCTCAGAACCCGTGGTTTCCAGCGATCGGCTGACCCCCACGATATCGGCGCCCGCCTCGGCCAGGGCCACAGCCATGGCGCGTCCGATACCTCTCCGGCATCCGGTGACCAGCGCAACCTTGCCGTCGAGTCGAAACAGATCCAGTACGTTCTTCATGGAGCTTCCTCTGCTTGATCTCGGAAATTATTTCAAGTGGTTCTTACTGCCATCCGACTCACCGGCTTATACCATAGATCGGGAATCAGACGTTGTAATGGGTGACAAAACCAGGGGTATCGAATAAATTGGCGGCTCGGTCCTTCAATTCAGGAGTCTGGCTATGAGACGAAGACAATTCTTGAAAACAGTGGGAGCGGGCGCTCCCGCAACTCTCGTCGTAACCGGTAGCACTTCAGCGATGAACCCGGCAGGCAAGAGGAAATCGAAGCGGCGGGAGGAGCCCCGTGTCTTTCTTTACGACGACGGGCGCCACGCCGCCGATCTGTATTGTTTCGAGCCGCCGGTGACTCCGGCTGACCACGCCGCCATTGTGGATCAACTGGCTGGCAGCGGAGCCGATACCTTCGTCTACTTTGCCGGGACCGAGGGCGGAACGGTGCTGTACGACAGTCAGGTCTGCCAGTTGTGGGGAGATGAGGTCAAGAAGTGGACCCACTACGTCTGGTACCGCGCCGCAAAGATCCTGCGCCAGCTCATCCGGGACGGACACGACCCCTTGAAGATCCTGTGCGATCGTTGTCATGAGACGGGACTGTTCATGATCGCCAGTGCCTGGGTGTGCGTGCAGGGCGGGACCCGGGAGAAGAACGAGGGACTGGGACGCAAGTCCGCCTTCGCCATGGACAATCCCCAGTTTCAGGTGGGAGAGGATCCGGACCCGAGGGCGCCGGACGCCCTGGGTTTTGCCGATGGAAGCGTGGGCCCGGTCAAGGACCGGTTCAACTTCCTGCACCCGGAGGTGCGGCGGGAACGCTTTCTGCTGTTCCAGGAACTGCTGACCCGATACGAAACCGATGGCATCGAGCTGAACCTGACCTGGGGAATGCCCTTTTGCCGCTTCGACCAGGTTGGCGAGTTGGCGCCGGTCATGACCCGCTGGTTACGAGACTTGCGCAGGGTGGCCGACGAAGCCGGGCAAAGCCAGGAACGTCCCAAGCGCATTTACGCCCGGGTCCCGGCCCATCCGGAGGCCTGGAAGCTGGGCGGATACCAGGTTCCCACCTGGGTGTCGGAAAAGCTGGTGGATGGACTCTTTTGCGAGAGCAGCCAGAGCGAGGAAGAAGGATTGGATCAGGATGTGGATCTGAGCGCCGTGGTGAAGCTCGCTCGAGGAACCGGATGCCGCGTCTACTCCGTCTTTCACAATGGCTTGGGCCGGCCCCTGGCCCGATACGCCACACCCTCCATGATCTGGGCCGGTGCGGCCAACGCCTGGGACCAGGGGGTGGACGGATTCGGAATCGGAGACCACCTGTGGGCTCCCAACGGATGGCCCTGGACGGCTCAAGAGTACGAAACACTGCGACCGCTGGGACATCCGAAACTGCTGGAAACCGCAGACAAGGTTTATTTGGCCCATTCCAACCGCCGACCCGATGCCTCCCTGGACTGGCTACCTGGCCGTTCCCAGCCTCTCCCTCAGAAAATCGAGGTCGATCGCCCGGTCCGGGTCTCCTTCTACGTGGCCGACCGATTGCACCACTGGCACAAGCTGGGCCGGGTCAAGTCGGTGGTGCTGCGAGTGCGCCTGGGCAACCTGATCCCGGACTACGATGGGGTCGAGGTCGAATTCAACCGGCAGGTTCTGCCTGAATCGATTCTCCAAAAGGTCGACATGACCTATCGATTGATTGGTCCCCAGTCCAGTTCGCATTCCCTCGGATCTTATGGCTATGCCTACGACTACCACCTGGAGCCCGAGCACTTTCCCCAAAAGGGGCGCAATGTTGTGGAGGTCAAGCTTCTGAAGAGAGATCCCGACGTGGACTTCGATCCCTCGGTTCTGCGGGTGGACTGCAAGATCGAATACCGGCTCCACCGCCACTTCGAGCAACGGCCTATCGAGTACTGAGATTCACCGGGATTGCAATAAGGTCCCTCGCCTCGTCAATCAACGACGACCGCTGGCTTTCAGCGAGCGACAAGATATTCGACGAGGCTTTCCAAGGCAGCAGCTCGGTGGCTGTCCGGGTGCGTGAAGGGAATTGCGGGCTGGCGCCAGGATCCGCTTTCTGAGATTGGAGGTGAAGGAGCTTTGACCCTGCTCACTCCCAGTCCACGTCCCCGAAGATCTTCAAGCGCCGTTGGGCGGGGGTGCGCCTACGCCAAGCCTGGGCGCCTCCAGTCTGCTTGATTTGCCTGAGAACCTGCTCAAAGAAAAACTGCTTCTGGCCGAAGGCGGGACTCAGGTCGTCAAGCCAGGTGGCTTCGGGATCGAATCGGGCAAAGAAGGGCCGGCCGACCCAGTCCGGGTCCCTTCCCTGGAGAAACTTGAGTACGAAGACTCTTTGTCCGTAGACCTCGGCCACGCCGTCCACAACGACTTTTCCGGGAGTGGCGGACATTGAGGGTCCGCGGACTGTGCGGGCCAGTCCGGAGACCCGCTTGTAGGCGGTGCGAAAGATCTCGGCGGCCTCGGCCAGGGGCACCTCAAAGTAGTTCTTGGGACCGGTATCCCTCTCCACGAACATGTAGTAGGGCACGGCCCCCAATTGCACCTGGGATCGCCACATATCGGCCCAGACGTCGGGGTCGTCATTGACGTGCCGGATGAGAGGGGCCTGGCAGCGAATGGCCGCTCCGGTAGCCAGGATCCGGCGAGCGGCCGCCTGGGCCGCCGGGGTTCGCAGTTCTCTGGGATGGCTGTAGTGCGACATGACCGCCATGTGCTTGCCCGCCTGGCGTACCTCTTCGAAGAGCCGAAGCAGGTCGTCCGCGTCCGGGTCCGTGAGGAAACGATAGGGCCAGTAGGCGGTGGCTTTGGTCCCCAGGCGGATGCTGACCAGGTGTTGAAGTTCGGGGGCGAGCAAGGGCTCCAGGTATCGTCGCAGCACAGCCGTCTTCATGATCAGCGGATCCCCGCCGGTGAAGAGCACGCTGTTCACCTCGCGATGCTGCTTCAGGTAGTCCACCAGCTTTTCGGCTTCGTTGGAAGCGAACTTCAGCTCGTCGATGCCCACGAACTGGGGCCAACGAAAGCAGTAGGTGCAGTAGGCGTGGCAGGTCTGACCCTGGCTGGGGAAGAAAAGCACGGTCTCCCGATACTTGTGCTGCATTCCCTGAAGAGGCTCCTGGCCCAATCGGGGGACGTTGAACTCCATCTGTCCGGCAGGATGGGGATTGAGTCCGACCTGAATTCGGCGGGCTGCCGCAGCGATCTCCTGGTTGGGGGCCTTGCTCCAGACCAACTCCATCATTCTGGAGAGATCCTTGCGATCCAGCATGCCTGGCTGCGGGAATGTCAGTTGGTAGATGGGGTCGTCGGGAACGTCCTCCCAGCGGATCAGCTCTTCGATAACATATCGGTTGACACGGAACGGCAGCACCGCCGACACGGCCTTGATGCCGAGGATCTTATTGTGAGGCAGAGCTTGCAGTTCCGGAATCCGGTCGATATCTTTGCGGGTGTAGGCCTTGTATTTGCGTCCTGTTACGTTCGCCTCAGCTGTCATATGCTCTCCTGGGGGCTAACTCGATCGGGGCAATTTCCATCCTCTTCCTGCCGCTGTAGCAACTCCTTGCCCCTACCCGGACAGCTTCTTCCGTCCAGTGTTCTCAGTTTTTGAAGGGGCCAAAGCATACCATCTCAGATGAAAAGTTCAAGTGTCGGCCTCATTGGGGCCCTGTTTGGCCCACGAGGTCTCCATGCCGCCGCGGGCAGGCTTGCGGAACCAGGCCGGCCAACATGTTGACCCCGAACCCCGAAGTCGCGGACTCATGCCGGGCTCTTGATGGCCCGGTCGGGCAGCCGGAGATGAGGCGGATGCCTCTGCCCCGTACTAGATGTCGACTGTGCGTGTGTCTATTAGGTTGGAAGGCCGGTCGTGGCCAGGAGTTGTCCCCGCTGAGCGGGTGGGCCGTTCCAGCAGTATCGGACTGAGACTGGGAGCCTGTCCCCGCCCCCCTCCGCTCTCTGCCGAATGCTTGTATGTTTTTGGGTCGCCTGCCGAGGGCGGGCGATGCTAAGATGTCTCCCCCTTTTCCGCTGCTCGGAGAGTCGTTTCCGGGTTTCGCCTATCCCGGAAGGCAGATGCCTCCATGACGACCTCATCACCCAAGAAAATAGACCTGGAATCGCCCGAAGCCTACATCAATCGAGAGTTGAGCTGGCTGGGGTTCGCCCGACGGGTCTTGTCGTTGGTGGCCAAACGCGATCTTCCGCTGATGGAGAGGATCAAGTTCGCCGGAATCATGGGCATGCTGCATGCCGAGTTCTTCATGAAACGAATGAGCGGGCTGAAGCGCCAGATCAAGCAAAGATCGCGCAAACTTTCCCTGGACGGCCGCACTCCGAGAGAGGAATTCGACGCCTGCCGCCTGGAATTGCAGGATCAATCAGCCGTTCTGACCGGAATTCTCAATCGGGAACTGCTGCCGGCCCTGGCCGATGTCGGCCATCCGATCCTTCAGTACAAGGAATTGACCCCGGAGCAGCGGCGATCGATGCGCACCTATTGCGAGCAGTCGGTCAGGCCCATCCTGACTCCGTTGGCCGTGGACTCGGAGCACCCCTTTCCCTTCATCAGCAACCTGGGCTTGAACCTGGCAGTGCTCCTCTCCGGAGGGCAGGGTGGAAGGGAACAGTTCTTACGCATCAAGGTTCCCAATAACCGTCCCCGTTGGGTTCCCTTGCCCGGCGGCGGCTACGTCCCCCTGGAACAGGTGATTGCCGCCAACCTGGACCTGATGTACCCCGCCGACCGGTCCTTGAAGGTCTACTTCTTCCAGGTCACTCGTGGGGCCGAGGGGGAGGTCCAGCCCGGCCCCGAAGAGGAGGAATCCCTGCGAGAGCCGGGGAGCCTGGTCCAACAGGTCGGCAGTGAGCTCAAGGCCCGGCGCTTCGCCGGCGTTGTCAGGCTTCAGGTGGAGCCCGACATGCCCAAGGGGCTGGTGAAGTGGTTGACCCGGCAGCTCAAGATCGATCCGGAAGACGTTTATTCCTCCAGTCCCCTGGTGGGTCTCAGCGACCTTCTCCAACTGAAGATAAGCGATGGCGAAAAGATGAATTTCCCGACTCATTCGCCGGTCGACCACCCTCGTTTACGGCGGGTTGCAACCCAGGCTCCCGCGTCAATTTTCGATGAGATCGCAAAAGGGGACATCCTGCTGCACCATCCCTACCACGATTTCGAGACCTCGGTGCTGCGATTTCTGGAGGCGGCTTCTGTGGACCCCGAGGTGCTGGCGATCAAGCTGACGATTTACCGTACCAGCAGCGACTCGCCCATTGTGCGCGCCCTGGCCGAGGCGGTTCGACGAGGCAAGCAGGTGGCGGTCCTGGTGGAGATCACCGCTCGCTTTGACGAAGCTCCCAATATTGCCTGGGGAAAGTTCCTGGAAAGAGAGGGCGTTCACGTCGCCTACGGCGTGGAGCGGCTCAAGACCCACGTGAAGCTGGCTCTGGTGATCAGGGAAGAGAAGCAGGCCATTCGTCGCTACGCCCATATCGGAACCGGGAATTACCACACCGGTACCGCCAAGGCGTATGAAGACCTGGGGGTATTGACCTGCGACCCCGCCCTCTGCGAGGAGGTGGCTGTACTTTACGACGCCTTGACCGGCGGCCTTCCTCACGGCGACTACCGGGAGGTATTGGTGGCGCCGGTGACGATGCGCCGGCGATTCACCGAGCTGATCCGCCGAGAGGCGGACCATGCCCGCGCCGGTCGACCCAGCGGGGTCTATGCCAAGCTGAACCAGTTGCAGGATCCCAGCATCATTCGGGAGCTATATTCAGCAGGCTTGGCAGGAGTGCGCGTGACCCTCAACGTCCGGGGGCTCTGTTGTCTGCGGGCAGGGGCCCCGGGCCTCTCGGAGAACATTCGCGTCTACAGCGTGCTGGGTCGTTTCCTGGAGCACAGCCGGATCTTCCGCTTCAGCAACGGAGGGGATACCGAATATTATCTGGGCTCAGCGGACTGGATGAAACGAAATCTGAATAACCGGGTGGAGACGGTGGTGCCTGTCCGGGATTCGAGGCTGAAACGCCAACTGGACGGCGTCATCAAGGTCTACGAAAAGGACAACTGCTCCGCCTGGGACGCTCAACCCGACGGTTCCTACGTTCGCCGCCGTCCGGCCAAAGGAGAGCCGGTCCGAAACGCTCAGGAGACCTTTATCCGCAAGGCGCGGCGGGCAGCGCGTTCAGCCGCTGAGTCGCAAGCAGTTCTCTAGGCTTGCCCGGAAGACCTCTCCAAGACAATCCCTCCTGCGATTTCCGCTTTCCTCTCTGTGCTCCCGGTGGGTTGAATCAGAGCTCGGTAACTCGGGTTAGCCCGCATTTCTCACCAGGCCGCTGGAGGCATTACAAGAAGTAGATTATCTGCAGCACCTTGATTGGCACCATGTCAAGGGGTTGGGCATCACAGACGGCGCTGGGCATGCCCTGGCTTGTGCTTTTCCCTTCAGCGCGCACAGGCTCCCTCGACCGTAGTGACCGCTACGCTCTTGGGTCGCGAGCACGCGCTGAAGGGAAAATTACTGCGCCATGATCATGCCCCTCGGTGAGAAATGCGGGCTAGAAATTGACCTGGAAACGCATCTGAAAAACGTCGGCCTTGCCGAGTGATTCACGATTGGCGCGGATGTAGTTCCACATCACACGAGCATTGGGGTTCAGGTACCAGTTGAGTCCGGCCGTGAAGTCGTCCAGCTTTCCGCCGGAAACGACTCCATGGTTCAGGTCGAGCGACGAGTAACGAACCGCCACTTCCCAGGCGCCCGTCCCCCTTTGGCCGAGGTTGAAGTTCCGTTTGGGCTTGATGCCTCGGAACTGACCTGCCGAGGCGCGGTAGTTTCGCTGCTCACCGGTGAGAAAGTAGCTTCCCAACAGGTAGTAGCCGTGAAAGTTGGAGTTGGCGTTGCCGGTGACCGGGTTCAGCCCGGCTCGGATGTACTCGGCTTGCACGGACGCAGGACCGTGAACCAGGGCGAACTCGGGGCCCACCAGGTGGGCCGATTGCATCCTCAGGGTTCCGGTATCCACAAACCGGGGCGCCAGGTGAGCCTCGGGCCTTTGACGGTAGCGAAAGCTGGGTTCGCTCGGGCTCCGATGGCTGTAGCCGAGCCCCAGATGGACAACCTTTTTACCCTTTTCCGCGTGCCAGGGCGTTCCCGTCAACCGCCCGGTGAAATTGAACTCCCCGTCCCCCTGGTCCACTCCCAGGTCGTTGGTGTCGAGAAAGACACCCATTCCCCAGCTCACCCTCTCCTTGAAGTGGTTGGAAATCAGCACGCCCGTGTTTCGGGAAGGAGCGAAGACGTTAGGTAAGGCACGCTCCAGGAAGGTGACGTTGTTGCTGCTGGTCATCTCCTCCAGGCTGAACGGCTCCTTCACATGTCCCAGTCTGATCTTTCCCAGGTAGGGAATTCCTTTCAGACCCAGGTAGACGTCCTTGAACTTGGCGGTGCCGCCGGCGAAGTCGTACTGAACCTTGAATTCCACCTGTTCATGAAGTTCGCCGGAGAAGTAGATTCTCGCTCTTCGGGGCTCGGTTCCATCTTGAAGAGAGCCCAGGCTTTCTCGAATTCCCGAATCCTGAGACATGGTTGCCCAGTCGTAGTGGATTCTGCCACCAAACCTGAATCGCACCGTCTTGTCCCTGGTCTCCAGGCGCACCCCGTCCTTCCATTCGACCTGAACCTCCTTGTCCGCAGCCGAGCCGTTCACAACACACCAGGTCAGTGTCAGAAACGTCCCGCCGGCTATGGATATCATTTGCCATAGCATCCTCGTCAAGATCGGTCCCTTTCGTTGCCTTCTGCTTTTTGCCTGTCAATGTCGTCTTCGGTCAAATGGCGAATCATTCGGCCTTCGGCGATGTAGACAACGTCCTGGGCGATGTTGGTGGCCAGGTCGGCAATTCGCTCCAGGTGGCGAGAGGCCGAAAGCAGGTGGACAGCCCGCTCAATGGTTGATGGATCCCGGTGCATGAGGTCCTGCAGGATGTCGAACATTCCGCGGTTGGCTTCGTCAATCTCGTCATCCATGGTCAAGACGTGCCGGGCCAGTCGAGGATTCATATTGGTCAGGGCATCCAGACTCTCGCGCACCATTTCGCGGACACCCTCGGCCATCTTGGGAAAATCCAGGGAAACCTGCAGCGGCTCCCGGGTGGCCAGGTAGGCTGCCCGTTCGGCGATGTTGACGGCCAGGTCTCCCATGCGCTCCAGGTCATTGTTCACCTTCAGCACGGCCACGATGAAGCGAAGGTCTGCGGCCACCGGTTGGTGAAGGGCCAGCATCTTGAGGCATTCCTCTTCAATCAGGACTTCCCGGGTGTTGATCCGGTCGTCTTCGCGCATCACCTGCCGGGCCAGATCCAGCCGCCGGTCGACCAGGGCCAGAATCGCCTTGTTGGTTGCATCCTCGACCATCGATGACAGGATCAACAGTTCCTTGTCCAGGTGTTCCAGGTCCTTCTGCAAGTGGATGGACATTCGTGCCCTCCCTTGGGTTGGAGCCTTCGGCCTTGTGCAGGCCGTCATGCTCGAAAATGGCGATCCAGGCGAATCGCGGCTTGTCCGAAATTCGCAGAATGACTATCCGAAGCGCCCGGTCACATACTCCTCAGTTCTCTGATTCCGGGGTCTTGTGAAGACCTGGTCGGTCTCCCCGAATTCGACCAGGCTGCCGTTCTCCAAAAAGGCCGTCAGGTTCGAGACGCGGGCCGCCTGCTGCATGTTGTGGGTGACAATGACGATCGTGTATCGCTCCTTCAGCTCAAACATCAGATCTTCGATGCGAGCCGTTGAAACGGGATCGAGAGCCGAGCAGGGTTCGTCCATCAGGATGACGTCCGGCTCCATGGCCAGGGCCCTGGCGATGCAGAGTCTTTGCTGCTGGCCTCCGGAGAGCGCCAGGGCAGACTCGTGGAGGCGGTCGCTGACCTCTTCCCAAAGTGCGGCGCGGCGAAGGGACTGTTCGACACGGTCGTCCAGATTACCGGTGAATCCATTGATGGAGGGCCCCCAGGCAACGTTCTGAAGAATCGATTTGGGGAACGGGTTCGGTTTTTGGAAAACCATGCCGATGCGGCGCCGAACCTCTACCGGATCGACTTCACGCGCATAAACATCCGAACCCATGTAAAGGATCCGGCCCTCCATGCCCACGTTGGGAATGAAGTCGTTCATCCGGTTGAAGGCCCTCAGCAGAGTGCTCTTGCCGCAACCCGAGGGCCCGATGATTGCCGTAATTCGATGTTGGGGAATGGAGAGCGAGACTCTCTGGATCGCGGGTTTTGTCCCATAGCGTATGGTCAGGTCAATGACATCCAGGACCGACCGGGTCTGTTCCGAGGCTGAGTTTTGAGCATCGGGTTTCGTCAAAGTGTTCATCGACCTGTCCTCTCGGCGCGTTGTCGAATCCATACCGCGGTGGCGTTCATGAGCAGTAGTGTTACCAGAAGTACAATGATTCCGGCTGCAGCCAACTGATGGAAGTCTGCCTGGGGACGGGAGGCCCAGTTGAAGATCTGAATGGGCAGGGCCGTAAAGGCGTCCATGGGTCCTTCCGGCACGAAGGCGACATAGGTCAGAGCGCCAATCATGACCAGGGGAGCCGTCTCGCCGATTGCCCGCGACAATGCCAGGATCACACCGGTCAGAATCCCCGGCAGCGCCACGGGCAGGACTTGCGCCCTCACCGCTTGCCAACGAGTCGCTCCCAGGGCAAAGGCAGCGTGACGAATGGAATCGGGTACGGCGCGGAGCGCCTCTCGCGCGGCAATGATGATGACGGGAAGAATCAGCAGCGTCATGGTCAGGCTTCCGGCCAGGACGCTTCGTCCCAGGGTCAGGAACCGCACAAAGATAACCAGCCCCAGAATCCCGTAGACGATGGAGGGTACTCCCGCCAGATTGCCGATGTTGACCTCAATCAACTGTGACAGCCGGTTCTTGGGGGAAAACTCCTCCAGATAGATCGCCGCAGCAACCCCCACGGGTATGGAAAACCCGGCTGTGAGGGTGATCAGCCAGACGGTTCCCCAGAGCGCCGACTTGATGCCTGCCTGCTCCGGAAACCGGGAGGGAAACTCAGTGAGGAATTGAAGGTCGAGCCAACGGATTCCCTCGCGAGTCACGTGGAAAAGCAACACTGCCAGGATGACGATCCCGGCCCACGCCACAGCGGCACAGAGAAGGCGGAAACACTTGGTGGTAGCGTGCCGGCGCCGGAGGCGATCGGAACTCATTCGTAGACCTCGCGGAACCTCGCCAGCACCCGGTGGGCGATGATGTTCATGCTCAAGGTGATGGCGAACAGCAGAGCAGCCACGGCAAAGATGGTCTGGTACTCGACCGTACCCACGGGGGTGTCGCCGAGGCTCACCTGGACAATATAGGCCGTCATGGTCTGAATGCTTTCGAGTGGGTTCAGTGTCATCTTCGGTGTTGCTCCGGCAGCCAGCGTCACCGCCATCGTTTCTCCAATGGCGCGGGACGCAGCCAGGACGAAGGAAGCCATGACTCCCGAAAGAGCCGCCGGCAGGACTACCCGCAGGGTCACTTCAAACTGGGTGGCTCCCAGGGCAAAGGCTCCCTGGCGCAGAGACTCCGGGACGGCGCGCAGCGCGTCGTCGCACAGGGACGCCGTCATGGGCAGCACCATGATGCCGACGACGATGGAGGCGCTGGCGGCGTTGAAAATCTGTGTTTGGGGGAAAATGCCGGCAATCAGGGGAGTCACGAAGGTGAGTGCGAAATAGCCGTAGACGACGGTGGGAATTCCCGCCAGAATCTCCAGAACCGGCTTCAGCACCCTCCTGACCCGAGCAGAGGCAAACTCTGCCAGGTAGATGGCACTGGCCAGTCCCACGGGGATTGCGATCAGAGAAGCACCGACGACGATTTGCAGCGTACCCGCGACCAGAGGAAGCACACCGAAAGATCGGGGTTCCAGAAGCGGTGTCCATCGGGTTCCCGAGAGGAAATCGAAGACTCGTACCTCTCGGAAAAAGGAGTAGGCCTCCCACGCCAGGATGGAAATGATGGACAGCGTGGTCAGGATGGACAGGAAGGCGCAAAGGAAGAGTACGAATCGGATCAACTCCTCCTTTGCCCGGGATTTCCTGGTGCCTGCGCCCGCCAGTAGTGGATTCGCCGTTGAGACCTGCGGCAAGATTCCTTCCTATTCTTTGACGCTGAGCAGATCTTCAAGACTCATGCCAACCCTGTGTCCCGAGGCGAAGAGCGATCCCGTGGCTCGATTCTCGAATCTCTCGAGCGCCAGTTGATAGACGCGATCCGGCAAGGGCACATATCCGACCTCTGTCACCAGCTGGGGAGCATTCTCAAGATAGAACCTGACGAAGGCCGCCACCTCCGGACGCTCGGAGGCTTTCTTGCTGACATAGACGAAAATCGGCCGCGAAAGCGGTTCGTAGCTTCCGTCGTTGATGGTCTGTTCCGAAGGTGCAACCGGTCCTTTGCCGGCATCGATCGGCACCGCTTTCAGTCGGGAACGATTCTCCCCGTAGTAGGCGAAGCCAAAGAAACCCAGGGCGTTTGGGTCCCCGGCAATACCTTGCACCAGCACGTTGTCGTCCTCGCTGGCGGTGAAATCGGCGCGACAGGCATGAGACTTTCCGTTGATGGCTTCCGTGAAGTAGTCGAAGGTTCCGGAGTCGGTTCCCGGACCATAGAGATTCAGGGCACGATCTTCCCAGTCGGCCCGGATATCGCTCCACTTCTTCACCGTGCTTCCCGGTTGCCAAATCTTCCGAAGCTCGTCCACGGTCAAGGAATCAACGAATTCATTGCCTGGATTGACCAGGACGGATATCCCGTCGAAGGCGACCGGAAGCTCGACGAATTCAATCCCGTTTTCGGAGGCCATTGAAATTTCCTTGGCCTTGATCGGCCGAGAGGCATCGTTCAAATCCGTTTCACCGACAGAGAATTTCTTGAATCCTCCACCCGTACCCGAAATGCCGACGGTAACCCGAATATTCCGATTCAGCTTTTGAAACTCCTCGGCCACGGCTTCGGTAATGGGGAAGACAGTGCTGGAACCGTCCACTCTCACGGTGGCTGGCCTGTTTCCCTCGCCCCCGGCACAGCCGAACAGGAAAAACGATGTGTACAGCGCACCAATAGCAACAGTGATTGCCTTCACATTTGTCCAGTGCCTGGTCTGCTTCATCAGCCCCTCCTTTCTCCAGCAAGAAATATACAGGCCTCTTGTAAAGATCCAATAAAGAGGCGAGCCGTTTGCTAAATTCCCCAGCGGGACCCTTGCCGGGAATGGCCACAAAAGGCACAAAAAACACAAAAAAGCAGAACGATGAGAAACAACCAAGGCAGGAGGGCTTTGTGTGATCAGGTCCGGCAGACGACCTTCGACCTGTTCGGGAAATTCGTTGTGTGACACTTGTGCTTTTTGTGGTTAAAAAGCATTTCGCGTCGGGTCGCACCCGGTATTGAAAAGGGCAGAACATCACGTTCGCAGGTAAAATGACCTGCCCCGCTACGAATTTTGCAAAGTGCTCAGAGGCTAAAGAGGCGCCTTTTTGATGGGGGGGGGGTGGAGAAGTTTCTGCGGGCGGCCGTTTACGAGGGTGGGTTCTCTTGAAGGGACCGGGAGATCGGAACGGAGGCGCGAAAGGTGCTGCCGATACCGGGTGTGCTTTCGACGAAGACCCGGCCCTGATGAATGACTGCAATGTGCTTGACAATCGAAAGCCCCAGGCCGGTACCGCCCAGCTCCCTAGATCGGGCTTTGTCCACTCGATAGAAACGTTCGAAGACCCGTGCTTGATCCTGAGGCGCGATGCCCATTCCCGTGTCCTGCACTTCAATGAGGGCCTGCCCGTTTCCGGTCTTGAGGCGAACCCAGACCTGCCCTCCCCGACTGGTGTACTTGATGGCATTGTCCAGCAGGTTGGTGGTCAACTGTCCCAGCGCCTCCGGATCGCCCAGGACCTGCACGGGATTTGCGGGAACCTCGGTATGGACGGCGATTCCACGCTCTTCGCCGGTGGGCAACAGCGCATGTACGGCGACCCTGAAGGACTCGCGCAGATCTATCGGGCGCAATTCCGGACCGCCGGGTGAGGATTCCAGGCGAGATAGCGTCAGGAGGTCGGTCACCAATGACGACAGGCGCATCGATTGGTTCCAGATTTTGGCCAGAAAACTCGCCTGGTCGGAAGAACGCATGGACCGGTCGTCGATGACGGTCTCGACCAGGGCCCGGATGGCCGCGATCGGCGTCTTGAGTTCGTGGGAGGCATTGGCGACGAAATCCCGGCGAACCGTTTGCAGGCGATGCAAATCGGAAACGTCGTGGAGAACCACCACGGCTCCCACCAGTTCGCCTTCGCCGTCAAACAGCGGGGACGCCAACATCTCTACGACTCGATCCTGGGATCGTGTTGCCAGCCGCAGTTCATCCTTCACGTCCCGCCTGCTTTTCAGGGTGCGGCTCAGGGTGTCGCAGACCTGACGGACCCGGGTCACTTCCCAAATGGGCTTGGACACACTGGTTTCAGGCGAAGCTCCCAGGATCTTTCCCGCGGCCGAGTTCATCTGAAGGACACGCTCATCACGGTCGACCGCGACCACGCCTTCCACCATGCCCCTCAGTAGCGAGAGCAGCTTGTTGCGGTCGGTGATGATGGTTTCCATTCGATTCTGAGAGCTCTTTGCCGTCTGGTTCAGCGCCCGGGCCAAGTCTCCCAACTCGTCGGTTCTGGTGGCCGGCAGCCGGCGGTTGTAGTCGCCGCGGGCCATTCCTTCGGCAACAGCCGTCATCGCCTTCACCGGCTTGACAAAACTGCGCGCCAGGACCAGTCCCAGGACCACGGCAGCCAGGATCGCCAGAGCGGTCCCGAGCGCGACAACGGTCCTGAGACGGGTCAGACTCCGGTTGATTTCGGACAGGGACCGAGAGGCCCTGGCGTAGCCCAACAATCGGCCGTTGTCTTCGATGGGCAAGGCCAGATGCATGACGGAGACACCGAGTTCATGGCTGTATCGGGTCGCTACGCCCGAACCGTGGGAGCGAACATCCATGATCTCGGGCCGGCTGGCGAGATTCCCCATCGAGGAAGGGGCCTCTTGGGAATCTGCCAGCACCAGGCCCTGCGCATCGATTACGGTCAGCCGAGTCCCGATTTCTTTTCCAAGCGATCGAACCTCCTGCTTCAAGCCTGACTCATGAGGTTGGTTTAGTCTGGCCGCCGCCACATTTCTGAGAAGAGCGGCCTGAGCGACCAGCGATCCGCGGAGCTCTTCCCTGGAGTCCTCCTCCATGCTTCGGATGGACAGTCCTCCCGCGATTGCAGCGGAGATTAGAATCGGCA
Organism: Acidobacteriota bacterium; assembly: GCA_028875575.1. Classification (NCBI taxonomy): domain Bacteria; kingdom Pseudomonadati; phylum Acidobacteriota; species Acidobacteriota bacterium. The sequence continues at coordinate 4,275 of JAPPDF010000034.1, read as the reverse complement.
GAAGAAGCCCTGCAGTGAGCTTCCAGGAGAAGCGAGAGCGGATCATTCCTGGAGTTCCTTGCCCCGGCGTTATTGTGGGCGTGGCGCCACCAGCAGCGGGTGGCCCAGGTTGTCCCCGTTGGGCTTGAATCCGTGTCCGTCCACGTCCACAAAAATCGGGTTGTTGTAGGCGACCGGATGCATGGTCGCGGGACCGGCCCGTCCCCAGCCCTTGCTCAGATCGCTCCCTTCTCCCGTGGCCACCACGATCAGGTGGGCGTCTTCCTGGAGATTCACCCGAATGGTTTCCTCGAAAACCAGGGGCCGTCCCTTGAATTTGGAGGGGTCCTTGGATCGTGTGTAGTTGTAATCAGGGTGTTGGCGTCCATTGACCAGAACCTGAACCCTGTCGACCTCCAGCCAGTTGGCGGTTTGCACCTTGACTTTCAGATCGATGAATCCCTCCGACACCACCCGGGAACCGATCGGCATGCCGTCGGCCGTCTCTACCTCGAGGAAGGGGCCGTTGGAGATCATCATGCGGCCTGCCTTGGAATTGCGGATAATTTCCCGGTAGTCGATACGGCCGGGCTGGTCGGTGGAGCTGGGAATGTAGGTCCGCCAATCCCCGGCCGGACTGGAGAATACCCCGTGGGCGTCGCTGACGGCCACGCACCAGACATTGCGTCCCTGGTTGAGAAGCTGCAGCCATCCAAAGATTCGATTCTCCCCGATTCGGGTTCGTCCCCCGCGCTTGTCGATGACAACGGGATCGGGGTTCAGGATCTGGTCGCTCCAGAATTCTCCGGCATCGATCAGGCCTTCGAATCCCGCATAGCCACCGTCGGCAACCTGGTCCTGGTTGCGGTCGTTGAAAACGATCCCCACGCCGGGATGGTTGATCTGGACCCAGCGGTCGGCACCGCCCCCGAAGGCGTTGCGCAGGACAATGGCATTCAGCCGTGGATCGTACTGCCAGGGCGGGGTCCCTCCATCTTGCAGGTAAGGGAAGCTTTGGAGCGGGAACGCGTTGAAGTGTTGCCCGCTGCCGGTGTGCTCCAGCCCGACGATGGTCTTGATGTGTTGGTTCAGGCCGAGGCGGTCGATGTGAGGTTGCCAGTCATAAATGCGGTTGTGTTCGGTCGCCGGAGCGAATTCGAGGTGCTCGGCAACCAGGTTGATGATGCGATCGTCGGTGTTGCAGTAGTTGTCGCCGCTCGGAGTGGAATGGGAGTGGTAGTCGGTGCTGACCCACCCCCGGGTATCGACGGTGCGCTGCAGCGTCCCGCTGACCTTGACCGACTGGCCGGGTCGGACATCCACTGTCTTCTCCAACATGTCGAACTCGGGCCCCCGGGTAATTCTGACCAGATAGTTCCCCGGGGGGAGTTGCTGGAAAAAGCGGCCGTCGTGGGAGTGGTACTGGTGGTCGCAGCCGTGAGCCCGGTAGGGGCTGCCCAGATCGGGCGTGGAGGTGCCGTTGCGGCCGATGAACTGAACCTTGCAGGGCGAAGGCTTGCCCGCCTGGTCTCGGATGTCGAACTCCATCCCGGACGCTGCCGGCAGCTTGAAATCCAGCCGGGCGGTTCGCCCCGCAGCCACGGAAAAGCTTCGGCGTGTAGCGGATGTATCTTGGCGGCCGATGTCGACGACCTGAGCGTCATAATTCCCCACCGGTAACTGAAACCGAAAATTGCCCTGCGCATCGGGATAGGAGGGCAGCTTCGTGCCTTGAAATTCCACCAGAACCCGGGCATTAACCGCCGGTTCTCCACCCGGGTCGGCCGCGGTTCCGGCAACCTGTCCCGCCATTCTTCCCAGGCTCGCCAGGATTCCATAAGCCTCCAGGGGGGATGCGGCCACGGTCACTGCAATGGCAAACTGCCGCTCCTCACCCGGCGCGAGATCGACCTTTTTCGGCAAGGGGGAAGCCAGCAACCGAGGTGACCGACCCCTTCGGCCACCTGTTTGGAGGGCTGCCCAGGCATAGGCGCGCTTGTCGGAGCGGTCAATGCTGTCTCCCACCTGGATGCCGCCGACGTTCCAGCGCTGGGAAAATTCTTTCCAGGCAGCTCCCGGTTCGATGGTCTTGTTGCCGCCGAACTGGTTGCGATAGGTGGAGGTGATCTTGACGTAGGGTTGATCGGCCGCCAACTCGTACTCGTGCCTGATGGAGAGGCCTCCGCCCTTGGCGGCTGTTCTTACCGCTTCCAGACGGGCGGTCTCGCCCTTGCCGGGTTTGCCGATCTGAACCACGGACAGAGGACCTCCCAAATGCCCGGGCCGGAGAACCGTCAACTGGTCATTGCTCTCTCCCACCAGGTCGAGATCATAGAGGCAACCGGGCGTCTCGAAGGCTTTCTCAACGGTCATGTTGGGTCTTCTCAGCGGCAGGTTGCCGGCCACCAGCAGCTGAATCCGGTTATTCCGCATCACGAAGTCGCCGATGATGCCGTCAGCTTCCTTGCCGCCCGGCAAGAGGTCTACATTGTGCTTGCCGATCTCGAAGACTTCCACTTGCCCCTGTCGGGCCGAGAAGGCGTAGATCGTCAACAGGAAAAAACCACCGAGCAAAATCAATCTTGGCATGGAGGTTCCTCTTCTGAAATAGTGGGAAAATGTTGTTCGGAGGGGACGACTGTCCGGTGAGCGCCATGATCCGGCGGCCGGATTTCTATTGAAGGAGCGATCCCTGCGTCTCCCAAAAAGGGTCAGTCGCCGTCCTTCCAAAAACTGTATCCTGTAGCAAGGGATCATATCCTTTCCCCCGTGGGATTGAAAGCCTTGGCCGCCCCGCCTGGATTCAGTATATTGGTTCCGGACAATCCAGTCGGGCCGGTCGGCTGGAGACAGGACACTGGATCCAGGCCCCGGTTCATTGACACTTCATGGGATGACCACTGGAAGTTCATTTGCGGCTTCCACACTCGGCTGGAGAACATCATTTCGCTTGCAGCCGCTTCAGACAATTTCAGCGGTGATGCTGCTCATCGGCATCCCACGGTCGATATCCAAGGAAATTGACATGAGAACAGACTTCAGAGTTGGGCGATGTGGTTCCTTACATAGCATTTGCGGGGTGTTTCTGATCCTCGTTCTCCTCCTCTGGCCGGCCGGCGTCCGAGCCCAGGAGGACTTCACCATCGCCGTGATACCCGACACCCAGAACTACGCGTCCGGCGACGGCGGGGGAACTCCGGAGATTTTCAAGGCCCAGACCCAGTGGATCGCCGAGAACCGGGAGGCTCTCAACATCGTCTACGTGGCTCACGTGGGAGATTGCGTCAACCATGCCGATCGGGACGACCAGTGGCGGCATGCCGACGCTGCCTTCCGCAAGCTGGAAGGGACGCCGCCGATTCCCTACGGCATTGCCGTGGGCAATCATGACAAGTACATCTACCGCAGGCTACCGATCCGCATCGACGGCCTCCGTATCGAGACGACCCAGCTCTACAACCGTTACTTCGGGACGGCCCGCTTCAAGGACAGACCCTGGTTCGGCAAGAACCACGGGGACGACAACGATAATTTCTACCACCTGTTGAGTGCGGGCGGGCTGGATTTCATCCTCATTTTCCTGGAGTTCGATGCCGGCAGCGACGCCCTCGGCTGGGCCGATGAGGTCCTGAAGGAACACAGCGACAGGCGGGCCATTGTCGTCAGCCACAGCCTCCTCAGGCTCGACAAGACCTTCAGCCATCAGGGGCAAACCGTCTACGACGTGATGAAGGACAACCCCAATTTCTTCATGATGCTCTGCGGGCACGTCCTGGGCGAGGCTCTCAGGGAAGACACCTACAACGGCAATCGGGTTTACAGCCTCCTGTCCGATTATCAGGGTCGGGCAAGGGGAGGAGACGGCTGGCTGAGGATCATGAAGTTCTCACCGAGCCAAAACCGGATCGAGGTGAGCACCTATTCACCGACCCTGGACAAGTACGAGAGAGACGCAGACAGCCAGTTCACCCTCGAGTACGACATGTCCTCCGATTAGCCGCACGCCGGGGCCCTGCCATGCAGATTATTCGAGCGTGAAACAGGGGCCTCTTACGAACCTCGGAGACAGGGCCCCCACCGGCTCGACTCCGGGCTGACTCTTCTATCTGGCGATCTCGCCGATACCGTCCCCCCCACCGGTTCGACTGCGGGCGGAGCCCTTGTCTCACCGACTCCCCCTCCAGGGGGGAGTGCTTGAGGCCAGCACAAGGCTTCCAGTAGAACTCTATCACTCCCCCCTGGAGGGGGAGTCGCAGAAGCCGAGCCGCAGGCGAAGGCTGATGCGGAGGGGGGCAA
>JAPPDF010000033.1 GCA_028875575.1 Acidobacteriota bacterium | reverse complement strand
ATTAAAGCGGTACGTGAGCTGGGTTCAGAACGTCGCGAGACAGTTCGGTCCCTATCTGATGTGGGCGCAGGAGATTTGAGGAGGGCTGTCCTTAGTACGAGAGGACCGGGATGGACGAACCTCTAGTGTACCAGTTGTCTCGCCAGAGGCAGTCGCTGGGTAGCTACGTTCGGTCGGGATAAACGCTGAATGCATCTAAGCGTGAAGCCCACTCCAAGATGAGATCTCCCAACCGCAAGGTAAGAAGACCCGTAGTAGACCACTACGTTGATAGGCTGGGTGTGTAAGGTCAGTAATGGCTTCAGCTAACCAGTACTAATCGGTCGTTCGGCTTGACCATCCATCTTTAACTTTAGCAATTAAACGAGCTTGCAAGGATTCCTGCAGTTGTCGATCTTGTTTTTCCGGTGATTCTAGCGAGGGGGCCACACCCGTTCCCATCCCGAACACGGAAGTTAAGCCCCTCAGCGCCGATGGTACTGCCCGGGTAACTGGGTGGGAGAGTAGGTCATCGCCGGGATTCTTAAAGCCTCGAGCCTCTCGAGGCTTTTTTTTTGGGCGAATCCAGTGTTCCGCCACGGAAACAGGGTTGTCGTCTTTCGGAGCACAACGGCGCCGGATTCCAGGAGCGATGACGAGCCAATACTCATTCACAATTCATATCGAGGAGGAGCGACGACGAAGACGGCGCCGTTGGGCCCGAACCCGCGGGGCCGGTGGAGGTTCCGGGGAGGGAGAGCACCGCGGTGCCAGTTAGCTGAGACGCAATGGGCCTCTCCTACCGCCCGTTTCCCTGTGGAACCTCCATCGGAGATGGTAATCTTATTTCTGAGACAGGAAGCAGGCCTTTTGGCCGACATCGGTTCTGGCTGCGGGAACGGCGGCCCTCCGGGAGGGAGAAATGGCACGACGATGGTTGATGGTTTCAGCGTTGATCTGGATATTGGGGAGCGGCGCCGGACCGGGAGTCGCTGCAGAGGCCTCCGGTATCCGCGATGAAATGCCTCCGGTTTCCGTGGAGGAAATCATCCGGAATTTCGCGGCCAAGGAATCCGAATTTCGACGGGCCCGGGAGAACTATACCTACCGTCAGAGCGTGAGCATCGAAGTGCTGACCCTGGAGGGGAGGAAGACAGGCCAGCGCTATTACACCTTGTCGGACATCCTGTTCGACAACCGCGGACGGCGTATCGAGAAGATCCTGAGGGCCCCCCAGAGCACCCTGCGCAGCGTCCAGCTCACCCAGGAGGACCTCGACGACATACAGAACATCTTTCCCTTTGTGCTCACCACGACCGACATCGGCAAGTACAGCCTGACCTACCTGGGCAAGGAGTTGATTGACGAGATCGATACCTATGTCTTCGAGGTCATTCCCAAGCTGATCCGTGGGAAGGAGCGTTATTTCGAAGGAAAGATCTGGGTGGATGATCAGGAACTGCAGATTGTGAAGACCGACGGGAAGACGGTCTATCGCATCACCAAGAAGAACCGGGATCAACGGTTCCCCCGCTTCGAAACCTACCGGAACATGGTGGATGAAAAGTACTGGTTTCCCGTCTACACAAAGGCGGACGACGTGCTGGAATTTCCGGGCCAACGGGTTCGGATCCGGGAGATCGTCACCTACAAGAACTACAAGCGCTTCGAAGCCGACGTGAGAATCACGAGCACCGAGGAGATCCCGGACGAGGACGAGAAAGACGAGTAAAGCGCCCCCGTTCCCTCAATTGGGGAAATCGCCGGTGAATCGCCGGCACAACTCCACGAAGGTCTTGAGCCCGAATCCGGTGGCTCCCGCCTGGTAGTACTTCCAGGCCTTGCCGGAGAGAAAGGGACCGGCAATGTCCAGGTGGGCCCAGGCCGCGCCCTCGGGAACGAACTCCTGCAGGAAGAGGCCGGCCGTGATGGCTCCTGCATACCTGCCCCCGATGTTGTTGATGTCGGCGTAGGGGGTCTTGAGAAGTTCCCGGTATTCCTCCGGCAGGGGCAGTTCCCAAAGCATCTCCCCCTGGCTCCTGCCGCAATCGATCAGGGCCCGGGTCAGGCCGGAGTCGTTGCCCATGATTCCGGCGTAGCCCGTCCCCAATGCCCGCACCACCGCGCCGGTCAGCGTGGCGATATCGACGATATGAGTCGCCCGCCATTCCCCGGCTCTCTCGAATCCGTCGATCAGGACCAGTCTTCCTTCGGCGTCGGTGTTATCCACCTGCACCGACTTGCCGTTCCTGGGGACGAAGATGTCACCCGGTCGCTGTGCCCTGGCGTCGGGCATGTTTTCGGCCGTGGGGATTACGCCCAGCACGTTGATGTCGGGCTGCAAGCGGGCGATGGCCTTCATGGCGTAGAGGACGGCGGCGCTGCCGGCCATGTCTCCCTTCATTTCCAGCATCCTGTCTCCGGGTTTCAGCGAGATCCCGCCCGTGTCGAAGGTGATCCCCTTGCCGACCAGGGCCAGCCGGACCTCGGAGTGTCGGGCCGGCCGATACTCCAGGCTGATCAGCCGCGGCGGGTGGATGCTCCCGCTTCCCACGCAGAGCAGTCCGGCATGTTTCGCCTTGCGGAGGCCGTCTTCGTCCAGCACCGAAACATCGAGTCCGTGCTCCCTGCCGATCTCCGTGGCCGAGGCGGCAATCACTTCGGGGTAGACCGCCGCCCCGGGCTCGTTCACCAGTTGGCGGGCGTCGTTCACGCACTCGGAAATCAGGACCGTCCTATCCAGGTTCGCCCGGGACTCCCTTATGCCGGCGCCGGCCACCCAAAGCGTGACCCCGACTTTTTCCCCAAAGCTGTCCTTCTCCCTTCGGTACTTGTCGAACCGGTACCCACCCAGGGCGACACCCTCCGCCACCGCGCCCAAAAACTCAGGGGCATCCTTGCCGTTCAGCAAAAAGGTCACCTGAGCCAGGTCGAGGTCACGAGCCTGATCCAGGGCCCGGGCCGCCAGGATCTTCACTTTCTCGGCAATGTCGTACGGCTTCACCAGGCTGGTGTGCTGGACCAGCACATGACGAGCCACTTCGCCGGGGCTGGCGCTGAAGTATTCTCTCTTGATCCTGCCTTCCCGATAGTCCCGTGAAAGCCTTCCCACCAGCTCTCCCAAGGTAACATCGGCAGTTCGGCTGAATTCACGTTCGTTGTCCAGCAGCACCACCAGCAGGTCGGTCGGTTTCCGTTTCGGCAAGGTCGCCTTGGCTTCGATTTTCATGAGGGTCTCCGGATAGAGATGTGCAACGGTGCCAATTCCGCTCCCCATTATCGGCATCCGCCGGGGCGCCCGCAAACAAAAAACCACTGGAGGGGTCTCGGCCTGAAAGCCTGATCCGGGTGGATCAGCGACTGCCGAAGCGCGCCGAATTTCACTGCCTTTTCAAGGGTTTTTCGCTATCATACCCGCATGCTCTCGAAACGATCTTGGGGAACCCCTGCCGCGGGGCTCCTGGCAATTGCCGCTGTCTGCCTGTGCCTTCATATCGCGCCTGCCTCCCAGGGAGCTCCGCCGGAGACATCCGGACAAGTGGACTTTCTCCGGGACATCCAACCCGTCTTTCAGCACTCCTGCATTTCGTGCCATGGCCCCGAACAACAGATGGCGGGGCTGCGGCTGGATTCCAGGTCTCTGGCGCTTGGCGGCGGGCAGTCCGGCCGGGCGATCCAGCCGGGCGATCCCGATGGGAGCCTGCTCGTACAGCGGGTGGCCGGCCTGGGCGACCAGGCGCAGATGCCCATGGGCGGCAAGCCACTCGATCCGGCAACCATCGGGCTGATCCGGGAGTGGATCGAGCAGGGCGCCGACTGGCCGGAGGCTGCCGGAGATGACGGAGCGGCAATCGAGCGCCACTGGGCTTATGTGGCTCCATCGCGGCCGGAGTTGCCCAAGGTACGGGATGCGAGCTGGGTGGCCAACCCGATCGACGCCTTTGTGCTGGACCGGATGGAAGCCCGGGGCCTGTCCCCCTCTCCCGAGGCCGACCGGGTGACTTTGCTGCGCCGCCTGAGCCTGGACCTGATCGGGCTGCCACCGACCATCGAGGAGGTAGACGCCTTTCTGGCCGACGACAGTTCGGAGGCCTACCGCAACCAGGTGGAGCGCTTGCTGGGATCCCCTCACTATGGAGAACGTTGGGGGCGCCGCTGGCTGGATGCCGCCCGTTACGCCGACTCCGACGGGTTCGAAAAGGACCTGCCCAGAATCGTCTGGTTCTATCGCGACTGGGTCATTAGGGCCCTGAACCGCGACCTGCCCTACGACCGGTTCATTGTCGAGCAGTTGGCCGGCGACATGCTCCCGGGAGCCACCCAGGACCAGATCGTGGCCACCGGTTACCTTCGAAATTCCATGATGAACCTGGAAGGGGGCATCGACCCGGAGCAGTTCCGGATGGAAGCCATGTTCGACCGCATGGAGGCGGTGGGCAAGGGTATTCTGGGCATCACCATCCAATGCGCCCAGTGCCACAACCACAAGTATGATCCCCTGACCCAGGAGGAGTACTACCAGCTCTTCGCTTTCCTGAACAACGCCCACGAGGCCCAGGTCGCCGTCTACACGCCGGAAGAGCAGCGCCAGCAGGAGACCTTGCTGCAACAGATTCGGGAGGTGGAGTTGGAGCTGCAGCAACGCCACCCCGACTGGCGAACGCGAATGGAAACGTGGGAACGCGATCTGGACCGCGACCTGCCGCAGTGGACGGTGGTGCAGCCCGAGGTGGACGATTTTTCTACGCAGGGTCAGGCGTACCTTCCATTGGAGGACGGATCTTACCTGGCTCAGGGGGCTACAGGCGGGAGCCACCGGGTAAAGATGACGATCAGGACCGACCACCGTCCCATCGCCGCCTTCCGTCTCGAGTTGATGAACGATGGCGACCTTCCCATGGGAGGGCCCGGGCGGTCCATCAACGGCACCTGCGCCCTGTCGGAATTTGAAGTGGAGGCGGCGCCCGCGGACCAACCCGACCAGATGCGCCCGGTGAAGATGGCCTCGGCCAGCGCCGATATCGTTCCCGCTCCCCTGGAGCTTGCTCCCGCTACCGAGGGCGGCGAGCCTCGGGTCATCGGACCGGTGGCTTTGGCCATCGACGGCAAGGAGGAAACCGCCTGGGGCGTGGACACCGGAACCGTCAGACGCAACCAGCCGCGAAAAGCCGTGTTCCGGGCGGAGCAGCCCATTGACCATGCCAACGGTACTCTCCTGACCTTTTATCTCACCCAGAAACACGCGGGCGGCGATGACCAGGGGACCGGAAACCGCAACCTGGGCCGCTTGCGGCTCTCCATCACCGCCGAGGCCGATGCCGATGCCGATCCCTTGCCCAAGAGGGTCCGGGAAATCCTGTCCGTCGAGCCCGCCCGGCGAACTCCGGAACAGATCGGAGAAGTCTTCAGCTACTGGCGGACCACGGTGCCCGAGTGGGACCGCTTCAATCAGCGCATCGAGGAGTTGTGGCGCCAGCACCCCACGGGGACCACTCAGTTGGTGCTTTCCGAACGCCAGAGGCTCCGGCCCACCCACGTGCTGTCTCGGGGAGATTTCCTTCGTCCGGGCAAGCGAGTCAAGCCGGGAGTTCCGGCCTTTCTGAATCCCCTGACGGAGAACGGTCCCGCCGACCGCTTGGCTTTCGCCCATTGGCTGGTGGACCGCAAGGCTCCCACGACGGCCCGCACCCTGGTCAATCGGGTCTGGCAGGGGTATTTCGGCATGGGCCTGGTGCGAAGCAGCGAAGACCTGGGAAAGCAGAGTGAGACGCCCTCTCACCCCGAGCTACTGGACTGGCTCGCAGTCGAGTTCATGGAACGGGGATGGAGCCTCAAGTCCCTGCATCGCCTCATCGTGACTTCGGCCACCTATCGCCAGTCATCCAGTGCGGCTTCCCAACAGTACCGCGAGGATCCTTACAATCGTCTGCTGGCCCGAGGCCCGCGATTTCGAGTGGACGCCGAGGTGGTCCGCGACATTGCTCTGGCCGCCAGCGGCCTGCTTAGCCCCGAGGTCGGCGGTCCCAGCGTCTACTCGCCGGCGCCCAAGTTTCTCTTCGTTCGGCCTGCCAGCTTCAGCACCAAGGTCTGGGAGGAGGCCCAGGGATGGAACCGCTACCGGCGGGGGATCTACACCTTCCGTTACCGCTCCGTTCCCTACCCCATGCTCCAGACCTTCGACGCTCCCAGCGGAGAGTCGTCCTGTGTGCGCCGGCCTCTTTCCAACACTCCCCTTCAGGCTCTGACGACTCTCAACGAACCGGTTTTTCTGGAAGCGGCTCGAGCCCTGGCATTGCGGACGCTGCGCGAGGGTGGAGACAACCGGGAGCAGCGGCTCAACTATGCCTTTCGCCGTTGCGTGGCACGGCAGCCCACCCGGGAAGAGGTCGGCCGGCTGCTGGCCTTCCTGCGTGATCAGAAGCGCCGACTGGCCGACGGATGGGCCAGCCCCTGGGATCTGGCCGGGTATAGTCCCGAAGAACGCCCGAGACTGCCGGATGGGACCACCCCGGTCCAGCTGGCCGCCTGGACAGCCCTGTCCCGCGTGCTGCTGAACCTGGATGAGACCATAAGCAAGGAATGAAAGAAGTAGGAAGTTAGAAGTGGGAAGTAGGAAGTTAGAAGTAGGAAGTAGGAAGTTAGAAGTAGGAAGTAGGAAGTTGGAAGTGGGAAGTAGGAAGTTAGAAGTAGGAAGTAGGAAGTTAGAAGTAGGAAGTAGGAAGTTGGAAGTGGGAAGTAGGAAGTTAGAAGTAGGAAGTAGGAAGTTAGAAGTAGGAAGTAGGAAGTTGGAAGTGGGAAGTAGGAAGTGAGGAAGAAGGAAGAAAGAGTAAGGAAGAAGGGTAAAGCCATGAGCAATCAGCATAGAAACGGAACTACGGATCCCCATGAGATCTCCCGTCGCTGGTTTCTGGCCCAGTGCGGTGTCGGACTGGGGTCGGTGGCCTTGGGCCACCTGCTGGGAGAAGCCGGCCTGGCCGCTGCCCGGCAGCAGCGCAGTGATCCTCTGGTTCCCAAGGCGCCCCACTACGCGCCCAAGGCCAAGAACGTCATCTTTCTCTTCATGGCGGGGGCCCCCAGCCACCTGGAACTGCTGGATCACAAGCCCGAGCTGACCCGGTTCGACGGGACCATGCCGCCCGCCGAGCTGCTCGAGGGGTATCGGGCGGCCTTCATCGACCCCCATTCCACGCTGCTGGGACCCAAGTTCAAGTACAGCCGCCACGGCCAAAGCGGTGCCGAGATATCGGAGGTGCTGCCCCACCTCGGCACTGTCGCCGACGACATTGCCATTGTAAAGTCCATGACCACCGACGCCTTCAACCACGCTCCCGGCCAGATTCTGATGAACACCGGATCCCAGCAGTTCGGCCGGCCCAGCCTGGGGTCCTGGGTCACCTACGGCCTGGGCAGCGAGTCCCGGGACCTGCCTGCCTTCGTGGTCTTCAGCTCGGGCAGCAAGGGACCCAGCGGTGGCAACGCCTGCTGGGGGAGCGGCTTCTTGCCCACCGTCCACCAGGGCGTGACTTTCCGCAGCGCCGGAGAACCCGTCCTCTATCTTTCCAACCCGAAGGGTGTCGATTCCGGCCTTCAGAAGGCGTCGCTGGACGCGGTTCGGGACCTGAACCGTATGCGGCTGCAGGCGATCGGGGACCCTGAAATCGCCACGCGCATCAACTCCTTCGAGATGGCCTTTCGCATGCAGTCCAGCGTGCCCGATCTCATGGATATCTCCACCGAACCCCAATCCATCCTGGATCTCTACGGGGCGGAACCCGGGAAGTCCTCCTACGCCAACAACTGCCTGCTGGCCAGGCGCCTGGTGGAGAGAGGCGTCCGTTTCGTGCAGCTCTTCCATGAATCCTGGGACCAGCACGCCAACCTTACCAAGCGCATTCATGAGAACTGCCGGGACACCGATCAACCCTCGGCGGCGCTGATCAAGGATCTCAAGCAACGGGGGTTGCTGGATGAGACCCTGGTGCTGTGGGGAGGCGAGTTCGGTCGCACGCCCATGGTGCAGGGACCGGAAACCGACGGCCGCGACCACCATCCCAACGCTTTCGCCATGTGGCTGGCCGGCGGGGGCGTCCGCCCCGGCACCACCTTGGGAGTGACCGACGACCTGGGCTTCAACGTGGTAAAAGACAAGGTCCACGTGCACGACCTGCACGCCACCATTCTCCATCTGCTCGGTTTCGACCACACCCGGCTGATCCATCGTTTCCAGGGTCGGGACTTCCGGCTGACGGATGTGCACGGGAATGTGGTAAGGCAGCTCCTGGCCTAGACGGTGTGGAAGCCGGGCAAATCCGGCAGCGCGGCGAAGGATTTCGAACCGCCCCTTTCCCGACCATGCCGAACAGTGGCGGCTCCCTTCCACCGTGCTTCCCCACCATCCATTGCACGCGAAACGCACACAAAGGAGATCCCATGTCGAAGGTATTTCCGGCTCTCATTGCGATGGCTCTGTCCCTAGCGGGATGCGCCGCCAATGAGCAGTCCCCTGTTTCCGAAGAAGCCGCCACGCCGGATCGCCCCCTGGAAATCTACTGGGTGGATGTCGACGGGGGAGCCGCCACACTGATCGTCACTCCCGGCGGCGAGTCCGTCCTGGTGGATGCCGGAGAGGACAGAGATAGCCACGCCGACAGGATCCATCGGGTGGCCAGCCAGGTCGCCGGCCTGACACGGATCGACCATTTCGTGGCTACTCACTGGCATGGAGATCATTACGCCGGAGCGACCCGGGTGCACCAGCGGATCCCCATCAGGAACTTCTATGATCGGGGGTTTCCCAGCGAAAGCGACTATGCCGCCAAGGGCGATTTGAAGCGGGCAAGGGAGGGGATCGCCAAGTATCGGGAAACCACCCGGGGTGGTTCCCGGACGCTCAAGCCCGGCGATGAGATTACACTGAGGCAGTCAGCGGGACTGCCGAACGTGGGGCTGTACTGCCTGGCCTCCGCCGGAGAGTTTCTGCCGGCAACCGGAAACTTCACGCGCAATCCGTTTTGCGCTGCAAGGACGTCCAAACCACCGGATGAAACCGACAATGGCCAGAGCCTGGTGTTGTTGTTGAGCTACGGCGACTTTTCGTTCCTGGACACGGGAGACCTGACCTGGGAGTTGGAAGCCGAGCTGGTCTGTCCGGTGAACCGGGTCGGCAGGGTGGATCTCTTTCAGATCAGCCACCACGGACTGGACTCCAGCAATAATCCGGTCCTGATTGAAAGCATTCGGCCGCGGGTCGTAGTCGTCAACAACGCTCCCAAAAAGGGGGCGGAGCCCGAGACCATGAAAACCCTGATGGGGGTGGAGGGGATCGAAACCATCTGGCAGGTTCATCGCAACCTTCGGACCGGTCCCGAGTTGAATACCCCGCCGCGGTTCATTGCCAACGCCGAGGGGACGGCCGGCGAGTTCATCAAGGCCACGGTCCGGGCGGATGGGACCTTTTCGGTGCAGATCGGCAAGGAAGGCACCCTCGAGAGCTACGCCGGAAATTCCTCAAAAGCAGCATCGGCCGAGAATCAGGGTTGATTTTCGCCGCGCCCGCATCCAACTGCGACCTCAAGAAAACTTCCACTGCTTCACCCTTGGGGGGTGGGCTCGTACCGCCTCCTCATTCACCTCGGTACCCCAGCCCGGTCCGCTGGGCAGATGCAGGTATCCCTCCACGATGCTGGGCCTCACGGTGACCAGGTCGTCGTACCAGGGAACCGTATCGGGGTCGATCTCCATGATCCGCACGTTGGGAGCGACCGAGCAGAAGTGCGCGCTCATCAGGGTGGCCAGGGGGCTGTAGAAGTTGTGGGGGGCCACGTTCACCTCGTGGATGTCGGCCAGGGAGGCAATCTTCAGCGATTCGGCCAATCCGTTCCAGGGGATGTCGATGATGGCCACATCCATGGACTGCTGTTCCAGGTAAGGCTTGTAGTCGCGCCTGCCGAAAAGGCATTCACCCGAGGCAAGAGGGATTCGGGTGCCGCGGCGAATCCACTGGAGCGCCTTGGGATCCCGGCTGTCGATCTCCACCCACAGCAGGTCGAAGGGCTCCATGGCTCGGGCCATCTTCAGGAAGCCCTCCGTCTTGAAGTTGAAATTCAGGTCGACCAGGATATCCATGTCGGGACCTGCGCCTTCCCTGAAGGCTTCCAGTTGGTCGCACATGGCCCGCAGGACCGACCGTTCCGCGTTCAGGGCCGGAAACTCGTCGACCAGGGAGAAGCCGGGGATGTGCAAGCGCGGTTTCCCGTCCAGCAGGAAGATGTTGGTCTTCAGAGCCGTAAATCCCGTGGCCGCCACTTCCTTGCCCACGGCCGCCACGTCAGCCAGCGTTTTTACCGGAGGAAGCCTCATCTCCTCGTGCCAGGCCACCCGGTAGGTTCCGCAATGGGACCAGTAGAGGCGAATCCTGTCTCGCACCGGTCCGCCCAGCATCTCGCAGACTGATATTCCCAGCGACTTGGCCTTGAGGTCCAGCAGCGCGTTTTCGATGGCCCCCAGGGCCTGCTGCACCAGGCCACCGCTGGCCTGGCGCCTGACGGCATAGAGCATGGCGCCGATGGCCTCGTAGGCCCGAGGGTCTCTTCCCAGCAGCGTGGGCGCCAACTGTTCAATGACGGCCGACACCCCCATTCCGCCAAAGGACTCGTTGAATTCGCTCCATCCGGTGAGACCGTCGTCGGTGGTGATCTTGAGGTAGTCGAAGTTGCGGCATCCCGCGTCGGCATGCAGGCATTCCAACCGGCTGATCTTCATGGTCTCTCCTTGTTCAAACGTTCAATAGCTAGAAAACCGGAGCTTCTTGCAATATTCGCAGCGGGGCAGGCCATCTTGTCCGCAAACCTGAGGTTCTGCCTATTTCATAATCGGGTGCGACTTGGTGAAAAATGCTGTCTAACCACAAAAAGCACAAAATTCACAAGTTGTGTTTATGTGCCTTTTGTGGCCATTCCCGGTAAACGTCGCGCTGCCGAATTTTGCAAAAGGCTTAACCGGTTTAACTGGACAGGATCCTTGTTCCCGATAGGCTCAGATGATCCGCGCGGCAGGGCACGCCGCCCGCCTTGCCTGCCATCCCCCACTCGGCTATAATCAGCCGACTTTTGAGCTACCGAACTTGCAGCGCCCGTAGCTCAGCTGGATAGAGCGTCGGCCTTCGAAGCCGCAGGTCGGGGGTTCGAATCCCTCCGGGCGCGCCAGCTCTATTGAAAAATACCGGGCGACGGAACCTCCGCCCATCCTCCCCGCCGGATCCATTGGCACGGGGCCGGAAAAAGACCGGGGGAACCGAACGTAATTGTAACCCGGCCTTCCCACTCACATCGATCGCTGCCGCGCGCGATCAGGGAACCCATGACATCTTCAGACCAACAGAACCGGCCTGCCCTGTCCCAGGACGGCGCCTGCCGCGCCTGCTTGCTTCTGGCTCTGGTTTGCATCCTTCTGATCCCGGTCTTCGTGTTCACCGGCGCGGCGCGGTTCATCGGACCGGCAGTTGTCGTGCTGTTCAGCCTGCTGGCCATTGCCGTGGGCAAGAGCCGAAAATATTCGGCCTTCGCCTTCACGCTTTGGGTGGCCGCCTTTGTTGCCGCGGCCATGTTTTATCCCGCCGCCTTTCACACCTGGTCCGGGTTCGAGCTCAGCACGCTGATGGTGCCGCTCATACAGATCATCATGTTCGGCATGGGCACCCAGCTGACTCCCGGTGACTTCCTCCGGGTGTTTTCCTTTCCCAAAGCCGTGATCATCGGTCTGGTTCTGCAGTTCTCGGTCATGCCCTTCGTGGGGAAGGGACTGGCAATGCTGACCACCACCGATCCGGAGATCGCGGCCGGCATGGTGCTGATCGGCTCCTGTCCCGGGGGAGTGGCCTCCAATGTGATGACCTTCCTGGCCAAGGGAAACGTGGCCCTTTCGGTCACCATGACCTCCTGCTCCACCCTGGCCGCTCCGCTCATGACCCCGGCCATGACCAAGCTCCTGGCCGGCACCTACGTTGAAGTAAAGTTTATCGCCATGATGGTGGCCATCATCAAGATGATCATCCTTCCGGTGGCGGGAGGGCTGGTGGCCAACGCCATCCTGACACGGCTGGGAGCCACCCGCCCCAGCCTCAAGGTGGTTTCCACCTCCATCATGAGGGCCCTGCCTTTCATCTCCATGTTCTCGATCTGCTTCATCATCGGGATCATTACCTCCCTGTCCCGCGACTCTCTGCTGGCCGGCGGCTTCGTGCTGACCATCATCGTGGCCGCGGTGATCCACAACGTTGTCGGTTATCTCTTCGGCTACGGAGGCGCCCGAGCGCTGGGCCTGGGGGAGACCGACTCCCGTACCGTGGCCATAGAAGTGGGCCTTCAGAACGGAGGCATGGCTTCGGGATTGGCGGTCAAGGTGTGGCAGAGCTCCATGGCGGCCCTGCCCTCGGCCGTTTTCGGACCCTGGATGAACATGTCAGGCGCCATGCTGGCCTCCTGGTGGTCCAGCCGGCCTCCACGGGATGAAGCAGTGACTTCAGAGCAATCCCAACCAACCGCTCCCGCCCCCGGCAGCAGCCGGGATTCCCGGGGATAGGTTTCCTCAAGTAAGTTCACGACGGACCACGAAGCCATTTGCAAGCCTCAAGTATCACTCCCCTGGAGGGAGACGGTGGGCGGCGCCCGCAGTCGAACCGGTGGGGGGGAGGGCAGCGGCGGGATCGCCAGATAGGAGATTCAGCCCGCCGTCGAGCAGGAGGGGGACCACCGCGGCGCCCCGTGAGTGGAATTCAACGGTATGTGAGCAGGGTCGTTCTGGAAACCCTGTACGTTCCGGGAGGGCAATTCCAAATCACCGCTTAGGCGGCTATAGTCGTTCATTTGTAAAACGCTACGTATAAAAGACTTCACGTGGTTCATCAACCTGGGAATGGGAGTAGCTATGCTCGACTTCCGATAGTGTAGGCCGTTACTCCCGCACCGGAAGGCTGCCGGTTTTGCTTGTTGCCTTGGCCGTTCTGATGAGGTTTCCACCTGGATTCGCCGAGACTCAGAGCATCGAGCAGTTCCGCAAGGTCGCCTGGCAGGCAGATTCCAACGCTCAAGACGTCCTTGGCCGACGGTAGGCCAACTGGGAAGGAGTTCGCGGGGACTGCAGCGAAGCCGTGGTGCGGTTCCCTTGTCTCTAATCCTGAGACATCCTCTTTTCGACCTCCAGGACCGGCAGCGTGATGAAGATGCGGGTGCCGGAGTCCATTTCCAGGGCTGCGGCGGTGAACTCTCCGTCCCCGACCGCAGTGCAACGCACCGATCCGGAAAACTCCGAGGTGTCGGCCGCGGTAAACGCCTGGTCGATCGACCAGGAGGTCTGCCCGTTGGCCGCCAGAGGAATGGAGACGGCGTCAACCAGGACGCCCTCGCGCAGCAGCTCGCAGTCCACCCGCGTCTCGGTCGATTCCAGGTTGTGAATCGCGACCCCGGTCGTGATGCCTCCCTGCCGGCGCCGCACCGGGAAGATGACATCGCTCGTGGCTGCGCTGGCTCCCACCACTGCTTGGCCAACGTGGGGGAGGTCGAACCTCAGCATCCCGCCCATGTGACCCTCCGAGAGTACTTTGACCGATCCGGTCACCACCGGCCCCCGCCCATGGGTAGAGACCGCGAGTTCTCCCAGCGGCTCCATCTCGGTCCGGACCGTCAGGCCGCCGTCCTCGGTGACCTCCAGATCCCCTCTGGTATCCACGACCGTTTCCGGAGCGATTGGATTGCCTTCCGGGTCGTAGAAGTAGATCACCGGGCGCGTCGGAGGAATGGCCGCATGGAAGGGGCTGATCCGCGGGCGGCTCGGTCGCGTCTCCAGATTCACGAACACCAGTTCGGAGAGGATTGACTCTCCGTTGGCGAAATGCGCAAAGTCGAGGGTCGTCGCCTCGGTGGCCGTGTTGGCAAAGGCCCGGTACACCTCCAGGACCGGCAAGGTGGTAAAGATGCGGGTGCCGGAGTCCATTTCCAGGGCTATGGCGCTGAACCGCGCCCTTCCCTCGGCATCGCAGCGCACCGATCCGGCAAAGTCCGAGGTATCGGCCGCGGGGAACGCCTGGTCGATCGACCAGGAGGTCTGCCCGTTGGCCGCCAGAGGAATGGAGACGGCGTCAACCAGGACGCCCTCGCGCAGCAGCTGGCAGTCCACCAGCGTCTCGGTGGATTCCAGGTTGTGAATCGCAACCCCGGTGTTGATGCCTCCCTGCTGGCGCCGCACCGGAAAGACGGCTTCGCCGAGGGGCGTGCCGGCTCTCACCACCGCTTGGCCGATGTGGGGGAGTTCAAACCTCAGCATCCCACCGAGGGGACCCTCCGAGACCACCTTGACCGACCCGGTCACCAGCGCCTCCCGGCCGTGGGTAGAGACCGTGAGTTCTCCCAGCGGCTCCATCTCGGTTCCGACTGTCAGGGCGCCGTCCTCGGCGACCTCCAGATCTTCTGCGATATCCACCACCGATTCGGCGGCAATCGGGCTGCCCTCCGTGCCGTAGAAATAGAGTGTGGGACGAACCGGCCGGGTTCCCACATTCACGAACACCAGGTCAGAGGTAATGCCCTCCCCATTGACAAAATGCGAAAAGTCCAGCACTTCCGGAGCTTTCGGTGCAGCCTCGACTCGGTTGGAAGCCGAACCACTGCCGACGCGGTTCACGGCACGCACCTCGAAGAGATAGGTGGTGCCACTGTCGAGGCCGCTGACGGTATGGGTGGTATCGGTGGAGCCGGTGGAAATCCAGGGGGGACTGCGGTCGATGCGGTACTCGTAGTCAGTGATTGCAGCGCCGCCGTCATTTTCCGGAGCTTCCCAGCTCAGCACGACCTTTCCGATCCCGCCCACCACCGTCAGGTTGCGGGGAGCCCCCGGCGCGGACGGTCCCGGTGGTGGAGGCGGAGACGGCGGAAAACGCCGGGTGGCGCAGAAGGCTCCCTGGAAATTGATCGTTGCCAGCCACGTGTGCAGCGAAGTTCCCCGCTTCACACACAGACCGGTGTTGCGGATGTCCAAGACCTGCAGCTGGGGCAGGCTCTCTAATTCCGCAGGGACCCTTCCAGTCAATCGGTTGTCGTTGAGATACAGCCCCGTGAGCTGGGTCAAGGCTCCCAGCTCGGCACCGAGCGTTCCGGTCAGTCCATTGGAGGAAAGCCGAAGTTCTTCGACGCGGCCCTCTACATCCGTGGATACACCGTACCAAGTCGATGGTCCGCCCCCGCTCAACCAGTTGGTCTTATCGGTCCAGTTGGCGCCCCCGGTCGCGTTGTAGAACACCCTCAGCGCCCCCCGTTCCTGGGCCGCAGCCAACCCGGCCGGGATCATTCCGGTCAACGGATTACCCCAGAGCGACAGTTCCACAAGTGTCGGCAAGTTCGCCAGCTCGACAGGGATCTCCCCGCTCAACTCATTGTCGTGGAGACGCAGCCTCAGGAGGTTGGCCAAGTTACCCAACGCAGAAGGGATCTCCCCCGTCAGCTGGTTCCCGTCGAGATATAGCCGCTGGAGGTTACTCAACTGCCCCAACTCGGCAGGGATCTCCCCGGTCAACTGGTTCCCGCCGAGCCCTAGGGTCTCGAGGTTGCTCAACTGCGCCAACTCGGAAGGGATATCTCCCGTTAACTGGTTCTTGTCGAGACGCAGCCATAGAAGGTCGCTCAACTGCCCCAGCTCGGCAGGGATCTCCCCCGTCAACCGGTTCTCGTCGAGATATAGCTGCTCGAGGTTGCTCAACTGCCCCAACTCGGCAGGGATCTCCCCCGTCAACTGGTTCTCGTCGAGAAACAGGGCCCCGAGGCTGAACAACTGCCCTAACTCGGCAGGGATCTTCCCCGTTAACTGGTTGTCGCGGAGAATCAGGGCCCAGAGGGTGGTCAAGTAGCCCAACTCGGCAGGAATCTCCCCGGTCAACTGGTTGGAGTAGAGGTTCAGGGACTGGAGGTTGCTCAACTGCCCCAACTCGGCAGGGATCTCCCCCGTCAACTGGTTCTGGCTGAGCCCCACTTGGCTAACACGACCGTCGCTGTCGGTGATGACCCCGTACCAACTTCCCAGCGGGTCGCTGCTCAACCAGTTGGTGTTGCCGGTCCAGTTGGCTCCCCCGGTCGCGTTGTAGAGTGCCTCCAGAGCCGCCCGGTCCTCGGCCACCGACCCCTGTGCGCGGGCGTTTCCGATGGTCAGCAGCAGCACGGCCACCAAGACGCAGACAGCGCGCCCCGGCACCATACCGGCCAGGTTCCACTGCATCGGCCGATTCCTCTGTCTACTATTCATTGCATTGCTCTGTCGATCCATACCGGTATTTCCCCGCTTTGGATATCGTCGTCTCCCTCATATTCCGATCTGCCTCAGTGCCGCACGGGAGAACACTTGTGGACCCGCTCAGCAGTTCGGTCAGGGGGACTGCAACTCAGCTGAAAACACGCTTTGATGACCCAGGACGGTTGAGACTGGAAAACCGAACGGTTTTGGCAAAAAAAGATGAAAAAAAGGAACAAACCCCAGGTGCTACCGGTTGCCGGCCCCTGAGACATCGCAACACAGTGCACATCTCTTCCTGTGTTTCGCCCGATGGTCCCTTTCGTTCCCCATCCCCGCTGAAGACCCATTCCGGTTTGAGCGCGCGGCTACCCGCTGGCCGGACGCAGGCTCTTCAGGATCGATTCAGAAAGAGCCGCCCCGGGGCAGGGGTGGTGGTGAGGGTTGTTGGGAGGAATGAAGAGGAGGGGGAATGACCCGCAGGCGGGATCCGGCTCGACTACTCGGTCGCGGGGCAGCTCATGCCGAGAATCCACCGAATCGCCGACATCAAGGCTGGTCTGGTTTTCCAGAAGCTGACCGTGTCCCGATCGAGCTCAGTCCAAACCGCCTCGATGGCCTTCCGGGAGGGATCACTGTGGAGGGAGCCTGTACTTTATCTGAGACAGCCCATGCGTGGATAGTTGCGTAGAGGTTGGGCAGGCCGCCGGGAGCAACCGGGAGCGACGTTGTGTCCTGGAATATTCTCGGGGAACTGGTGCCCAGGCGGTTGGAGCCGACCGATCCTGTGATCGTCGAGTTGCGAGAGTGGTCGCGCCTGAGCCAAGACTTGACGCAGAAGCGAGTTCGCCTGGCGAACTGGATGCGGGAGCCGTTGTGGATTGCAAAGGATGTCGGTAGCAAGTCAAGCCACAGCAGAATTTAGATAAACCACTGATAAAACAGACAGGTATAGACCCTATGGGACGACCAAAAACATCACTGGAATACGAATGACGGTGGCCTGTACGGCTACGGCAGAACCGGGATTGCTCAGCCGCCGACTTTTGCGGGTTTACTGCGCCAGCAGTTCCTCGATCAGCCTCTGGAAGGCGGGATAGGGGTGGGCTCCGGTCAGGGTTTGTCGGACCCTTAGGGTGGGTTGGGTCTTGTCCGTCAAGCCAAAGAAAAAGGAGGGGGTTCCGCGGACCCCGACCCTCTTGCCCTGACTCAGGCCGTCCCGGACCTTTTGAGCGTATTTGCCGCTTTCGACACAATCCAGCAAGGCCTGGGTGTCGAGCTTCAGGCTGCTGCCGAAAGCTTTGATCGTCGTCTGGGTGAGGGATTGGGGGTGCCGGAACAACAGGTCGTTCATTTCCCAGTACTTGCCTTGATCGCCGGCGCAGTGGGCCGCCTGGGCCGCTTTGGATGCCCCGGCGTGGGACGCCAGCGGAAAATCTGCAAAGACATACTTCACCTGGCCACTCTCGACGTAGTCCTTCACGATGCGGGGAGCGACTTGCCGGTCGTGGCGGCGGCAGAAAAAACACTGGTAGTCCGAAAACTCGATCATGGTCACCTTGGCCTCTGCGGATCCCATGAAGGGCAGGCCACGGATATTGATCTTGAGGAAGTGAGCTTGTCCGCCGCCCTGGACGGCGAGAAGGCGGCCGATCCGGGAGTTGCCGTCCCCCGGCCCTTTCCTTTCCGCCTGCGCCAGAGGGGCAGGTTCCCGGTCTTTCTGGGGTGCAGCCGTTTGCACGGCCCCCAGCACAAGGGCTACCGCCATCCAGCCGCGAAGGATACTCATGAGGTTGCTCTCACTAGTAGTCGGATTCCGGCAGAACCACCTGGCGAACCAACTCCTCCAGGGGAAGCCGGGACATGGCCCGAAGCGCGCCTCTCCAGTCGGCGCTGTTGTTCATTTGAGCGTTGAGAGCCAGGTGCCTGACAGCCGGTTCCGCCACCAGGGCCAGGGCTTCCAGGGGCAGGCCGGACCGGTCGGCCAATTCGGCCAGCGTCAGCATGAAGTGACCCAGTCGTCTGGAGAGATGGTGGGTCAGCAAGGAGTTGTTGAACTCTTCGTAGGGTGGTGGCGGGCGCCGTTTGCCATAGCTGCGGTCAGCCAACTCGGATCCGGCAAAAAATCGGTCCTGATGGGATGGAACCAGGGCTGAGGCGCGCTCCAACGCCTCCCGGACCGGCCCATTACCCAGATGCGCGGCCTGCTGTTCGTGCCACAGGCGATCCCCCAGGTAATAGAGATCGGAGGAGCTGAGCAAGGCGGATATGCCTTCCAGTTCCCGCGTGGCCACGGACTCCAGCAACTGGGCTCTCCGGGTCGGCCCCAGCAACCCCTCGACAATTCGCGCCACGTCCTGTTGCATTTCCGGCTGCAAGGCTGACCGGGCCAGGAATTCCCGCGCCAGCCGAATCTTCAATGCCACCAGGTGCATGCTGAGCGGGTTGAGGTGTGACCAGGGCAGGGATCTCACCCCGGAAAGCTGTGCGGCCGCGAATCCCTCGACCACCGGGTCCGTTCCTATGGATTCCCCGGCTTCGGCTTTGACCAGCCCGATTTCTCCCGTCAGCGTTGCAATCTGACACAACGCTCCGCGGAGGTAGTTCCCTGTCTGGCGGCGCAGCGTCTGCCGGGATGCCGCCGGCCAGTAATAGCGACCGCTGCTGCCAAGGGTGACGTGGAACTGATGCTTCCTGGTCAGCAGCGGATCTTCAGCGACCACCAGGTCCCGGGGAGAGAAGTAGTAGGCGTAGACCCATCCGACCAGGGCGTCCTTGAAACTCCCGTCGAGATGACTGACCACTTCCTGAGACAACTCGGGAACGGCATCCGAGCGGTTGCCTTTGACGACCGCATTGTTCAGTTGACGGACCCACTTTGAGGTCCGGCCCCGCTGCAGAAAGACCGCATTGCCCCGCTGCGCGTCGGTCAACTGATTCTCGAGTTGTTGCTCCAGTTCATGGAGTTCCCCCAGATTCCTCTTGAAAGCATCCAGGACGGTCTGGTCCCGATTCCCCCGGACGGCCTGGGCCGCATCGTATAGTTCCAGCAGACCGGTCAGTGAGGGGACCCGCTGCAGCCGCAGGACCTCCTCGATTCTTTTCCGATTGATCGAGCCGGCATCGATGGCTGCCGTCCGGCCGTTGGACTCGAACTCGACCTGCCTGGATCTCCCTCCGAGGGCCGCCATCAATTGCCCGTCGATGCCGGCCGGTTGCGGTCCCAGGATCTTCAAGCGCCCGGCATTGCCTTGCGGATAGGATGACGAATCGCTTTCCGCCGGCGGAGGCGGGACGGGCAAACCCTGCTCGAGACGCCGCAGGATGGCCACCGTGGCCCCGGTGAAGTCCGCCTCGGTCCTGGCGTCGGCGAATCTCTGGCTGAGAGTATCCAGAATCGAGGAAATTTCCGATTCGTCCAGAGCACGGTTTTCCGAGAGGAGCACCAGGGTCTGGAGCAATCCGTGGAACAGTCCCAGGGTGTCGTTCAGGCTGGCGAGGTCCACGTCCTCGACATTGCGGGCCGCCTGGAAGAACCGCTGGAGTTGCTGGGTGGAGGGTCGCGGCAGAGATGCCAGATAGGGGAATATCTCGCGATATTTGGGATAGCGCCTGGACAGCAGCAGGGCGGCTTCCTCTGCCATGGGCCGATCCCAGTGCCGTTCCAGGTGCACCGCCGCCAGAAAATTCTCCACCATGCTGTACTTCTTCATGCCGAACTGGTACTCCGCCAAGGGCAGTCGAAGCAGGATTTCGTCTTCGGCTTCCGGGGAGACTGTCGGGGCGGCCAGCCCCGCGGATCCGGGGATCTCATCCGGTCTGCCCGACCATCCATGGGATACGGACCAGACCCTGGCGCTACCCGGAAATCGAATCCGTCTCTCCCCGTTCAGCGGCAGTTCCCGCACCATGTTCCTGAAGGGGATGCGATGGTTGACGATGCGCCGCTTGGCTTCCTCGGAACCCGTGAAGGGAAAGGCTGCATAGAACTTGGCCAATCGCCCCGGGCTGCTGGTGAGAAAGCGCTGGTTCTCTTCGGGCAGGTTGATGAGCGTGTGATAGAAGGCCAGCGGCTTGCCGTTGTCCTGGTTGAAGAGGCGCCGAACAAAGCGCTTGGGTCTGTCGGTGCGAGCCCCCAGGAGCGACTCCCAGGCGGACGCCGCCGTGGCCCCGCCGGGCAGAAGCAGTTGTCCCTCGATGGCCGACAGGGCTGAACCGTAGGCCAGAAGGCTGTTGGGATGCACCTCCAACAGTTCCCGGCTGGTGTAGGTTTCCACCACCAGGCGCCGGGCCTCGTCGTTCATTGCCGCCAGTCCCGCGTAGAGACGGGCGGAGGGAATGTTCTCCGCGAACGCTCTCAAGAGTCCGCCGACCGGGCGATTCCCGTCAAAGAAACGCCTCAACCAGAACCTTTCTTCAAAGATGATCGGCACCCTTTGATCGCTGAACGTCAACTGGTAAGAGTCTCCGGCCTCCAGTTGCGACTTCATCTCCATTTCGTCCACGCCCAGGGCGGAAGAGAAGGTTTGCCTGAGTGCAGCCAATTCGTCGGTGCCGAGCTCCACCCGGACCCTTCCCTCGGACCGTCTGATGGTCCACCCCAGGAGTGCGAGGACCTCCCGGGTCTTCCTGAGACGCGACTCGTTCCCGGTCTCGAGCAGGATCTGAAACTCCAGCTTCTTGGAGCGGGCCTGGGAGCGCAGAGCCGCAACCGAGTTGAAGTAGTGGCGCAGGGCCTGGACGTACCCGGCCCCGGCCTTTCCATAGGTTCGGCGTATCAGGTGGGAGACGAAGTCTGATACGAAGGTTTCGGGGGGCGTGTTCTCCCGCAAGCCGGCTGCCCTCGCCAGGCCCCGCACTCCGCCGGGAACCACCAGCAGGCCCTTCTTTGGGGTTGTTTCCGCGATCGGATCGATGGCCGGAATATCCGCTCTTCCCAGTCGCTGCAGACGCGCGGACATGCTCGCGGCCCGGGCTCGATCCCCGTCCCGCAGGGCAACCAGCAGGCCTCGTTCCAGCACCCGTTCCAAGCGATCCGAACTGGCTTGCTCGGCTTCCAGGACCTCGACCAGGCTCTCATAAGCTTCGGCCGCCCGATAACCGAAGACGTCCCGAACCCGGGCCAGCCTGTCCAGGATCTCGACATTTCCGGGAAAGGTGGCGGCCGCGTTTTCGACCGCCCGTCGCATTTCCGGAATCCGGTGGCTTTGCTTCAGGAGATCGACCTGGAACTGGTGAAGATCCACCGAGCGGGGGACGACTTGCAGCCCCTGGTGCACGGAGGCCAGAGCTTCATCGATCTCACCCAGATTCATCTGAACCCGGGCCTGCCCCAAGTAGGCGCCCGGCAATCCCGGGTCGCCATTCAAGGCCTTGCGATAGAAGTCGAGCGCCTGGTCATCCAGGCTTTCCTTTTCACAGAAGTCGGCGAAACGCATCTGGAGCCCGGGCGTATTGGGGATCTTGCCGGCGGCCTCCTGCAGCACCTCCCGGGCCTGGTCTTTCCGATCCCGCGCCAGATGGATTCGAGCCAATCCAAGGTGCCCGTCTCCCAGTTCAGGCCTGAGCTCGACGGCTCTGCCGTAGGCCTTGAGAGCCTCCTCGGCCCGGCCGGACTTCTCCAGCAAACTGCCGCGACGGGCGTGGAGGTCGGCTCCCTCCGGAAAGCGCTGCAGGGCGGAACCGACTTCCTGCAGCCCCCGGGCAATCTCCCCCTGCGCCTCACGGATCCCGATGAGTTTTGCCAGCACGGCCGATCTGCCCGGATCGGCGTTCATGGCCCGCCGGTAGGCCTGCTCGCTCTGCTCCCACGCTTGAAGGTCGAAGTGGAGGTCTCCAATCTCGGTGAAGACGGAAGCGTTGCGCGGCATCAGCGAGGCCAGGGGGGTCATCAGTTGCAGGGCGGTTTTCAGCTCGCCCTGTCGGCGGTAGACTCCTGCGGCGTACCTCAGGGTGGGAGGATGAAAGGGGTTGAGGTCGAGGGCTTCCTTGAGCGAAGCCTGGAGCACTTGGCCGTTCCTTTGAGCTGCCGCCTGGCGGGCGTTGCGAAGCGCGCGCAAGAGTCGGGCGAAGTCTCCTGGCAAGACCGTGCCGCCATCCAGCGACCGGGAAAGCGCCGGGAACTCCGTCACCACCTGTCCGTCCGCCCGGTCCACCAGTCGGGCCCGGTACTGAACCACGCCCTTGGGCAGGGCGACCTCCGGCATCGGGATTTCGGTGCAGGAGGCCGGCAGCAGGGCATGGGTGAGCTCCCCAATGGTTTCTATGACGGAACCGCAGGTGGCCCGGGCGACGGTGCCCCAGACCCCTTCGCCGGCGTCGGCTTCCTCCGAGGTCCCTACGCCCTCGGACATTTCGGCGGTGGATGGCGTGCCGGGAGCTGGATCGCCGGGGATCCGCCAATAGATCAGACGGACCCTTTGCCGGCCGAATCGGTCGGCCAGATAGGCGGAACAGTAGGATCTCAACTCCGGATCGGAGATCAGCGGCTCCGGAGCGATCAGTATCAGGGTTTCCCACGGGACCGACGGCTGCGGCAGAAGCTGTCCTGCCTCCTGGTAGATGCCGACCGCCCGTTCATCCCTTCGGGCCGGCGGCTCCGTCTCGTCGTCGGTCAGGCTCTCGCTGCCGGATCTGAGCCCGGCCAGGTCGTGCGGGAGCGCTTGTGCGGAGGTTTCCCAGGAACTGACCCTGCCGTCGGCCACAACGTGAAGCCGGAATCGCCCCAGCCGGTCCTCCAGCATCGCCAGTTTCCGCGCCCTGAGCTCGACCTCCTGCCAGGCCCGCTCGGAATAGCTATCCGGCAGCACCAGAACCGAAATCCTCGCCGGGAGCTGCAGGGGCGCCGCCGTCACCACCTGAGCTCCGGCGAAGGTTTGAAACTGGTAGCGGTTTTCGTCTCCGGACAGTACCCGTGGAGACAGAAAAGACCCGGCCAGGTGCAGGGAGGCCGCCCCCCAGGCAAGCAGCAGAAGCGGAATCCAGATCAGGGGAAGCGCGACCGGCCTCACCGGGCGGAAAAGGGGAATCGTCGGCCGGTCTCGGCGAAATGGGGTCATGGGGACCGATCGGGAGACTTGGAGAGCGATAAGACCACCCATTCTAAGGAGGGGTTAGCGATTATTCAACGAAAGAATGGCCCGGCCCTGTCCCCCGCCGGGTCGCCGGGCACTTGACGAGCAAGAGCTTTCTTTCGTCCGGATTTCCAACCGGGTATTGCAGATGAGGAGGGTTGTAACGGATTTAAAAGACCGTTGCTGACCGCCTATGCTGGGCGATCCGCGTTAGTCATCGGATAAGCATAAAGGTTGAAAGAGGCAGGCTCACGATGCGGGGGTCGTCAACTCCACCGGAATAATCCTGCGTGACTAACAGGCCAAAGGTGGCGTTGTTGACTGCCTTTTCGAGAAACGACCGAATGCCCAGCGTATCCCTTAACGGATCGATCCTACGTTGATATTTAATTTCTACCGGAATGCGATGAACGCCAACGGTCAATATGAAATCCACTTCACGGTCGGTTCCTCTTTCGGGGAAGTGAGCGATGTCCAAGCCTGGAATTGTCGAGGCAACCGAGCCGAAAATACTCTCGGCCAGATGTCCGGCAACCGTAGTCAGCTCCGGGCGCTCTGCCAGAGCCTCAGGCGTCAATGGTATCTGCTCCTGTAGCCAACTGGCTCGCAACCCGTGATCTACCAGACAAAGTTTGGAACTCCCTCGCTTTCTCTTCAGCCGTATCTCGAGCGGAGGAATTAATCGGAGCAGAAGCGTCTCACCGAGAAACTTCAAATAGTGATTCACCCGCTGGCTGCCCACGTTGGCTCCGAGTGATTGTCGGGCTTCGTCGGCCAGCACCGAAACAGTCGGTGTCTGCCCGGCATAGCGGCAAGCCATGCGGAAAATTTCCTCGAGCAATTGGGCGTCTCTCTTTCGACCGCGCTGGCCCACGCGGAGATCGTGTTGGATCACGCGCTTGATAACCGTTTCGTTCAACTGGTCGGCCAGTAACGCCCACTCGTCGTCCTTCTGCTTGTGGACGATCGGATAGCCTCCCCGTTCTGAAAAATGGTGAAAGGCCTCTTTCACAAATCCGGTATTCTCTTGTCCATACTCACACAATTCCTGCCAGAACCCCTTGTTAGTCAGCTCATGCAGACCATTTTCGCGGAGGAACGGCTTTAGGGTCTCCGATTCTCGCAAGGCCGCAATTTCGGTTAATGAGAGCACTCCCGCCTCGACCGTGCTGATTCGTCCTGCCAGGCTGTCCCGACCCATTTCGATTCTCAGTGCGGAACTCCCCGTGACCACGACCTTTACGGAGGCGTTGTCCACCAATGATTTGAGTTGCGCGTCCCAATCCTCGATATTTTGCACTTCGTCGAAAAATAGATATGCCTTGTGTCCGGCTTGTGCCAGCGCGTTAAAACGGTCCTCGGCGATATTTCGTTCGAACCAGTCCGAAATGGACAAAATCGGCTCGGGTGTCTTTCGCAATGACGGCAATTCATCGAACTGAACCCGAAGGATGTTCTTGGCGGGAGTGCCTTCTTTGAGCAAGTCCGCAATCATCTGAAACTGCGCCGTGGTCTTTCCGACTTGGCGGGGGCCGCTCACCACGACAATGGGTGCGATCTCGGCCTCCAACAGACGGCGAACCCGTGCCACCAAGTGGCGACGCGTCTCGGGTTGAAGGGGCATGGGATCGCCCTCCCACCAAGGATTGTGGCGTCTCAGGGTGAGGGCCACTTGGGGCGACAGCCCGGCATCGGAAAAAAGCAAGCCCTGTGTGCCCGCCATTCTCGTCTCCCTCAACTTCTTTGCGGTCTCTACTCTTCAGGCCAAACGCACCTGTCGAAGTCTAGCATCGTCCCGTTTTCGCACCAAGCTGCAGGTCGCCCATTGGGATCAAGGCGCACTCAACCCCGACGGCTCCTGTCAGAGCCCCTTTTCGCTCCCTGCTCACGGCGACTGAATTCGTGATTCGGAATTTTGCGAACAGTTAGGAGCAGGAGGTCGGAGTCGGTGGATTGAGAGGGTGTCGCCCGGGACTCGGGATCAGGGCCTTATGGCTTGTTCCTAAGCGGCTTCCGGTTCCCGGGCAGGCCGGTCCAGCAGGTGCCACAGGAACCCGAGCACGGATAGGGTGCCGATGGTGATGGGGATGACCCAGATCCCCTGCTCCAGGGTTCCGCTGTGGTCTCCCACAAAGCCGATATAGTAGGGTCCCATGGCCGCGCCCAGGTGCCCCAGAGCCTGGGTGATCCCGAAGGCCCGGGCGGCCTGTCGGCGGAATCGCAGCGCCGTGAAGGACTGCAGGGCAATGGCGTCGCCGCTCATACCCATCCCCGCCACGAAGGTCATCGCCAATGCGAGCTCATAGCTCCCGCTGAGAATGGTCAGGACATAAAAAGTGGCTCCCACGCCGGCGCTGCAACCCAGCAGAATGCGCTCGGGGATGCGCCCGCCCAACCAGGTCCAGATCACCCGTCCGGCAATGAAGCCGGTAATGTTGACGGCAATCATCGATCCCACCTGGGTCTCGGAGAGAAGCAGGCGCTTGGCGAAGAGCCGGCCCAGCCAGACCACTGCGCCCATCTGTCCGATCCCGTGCAGGGTGAAGGCCAGACCGATGAGCCATAGCGAGGGAGATAGAACCAGGCGCCGGCCGGGCGATTGGCCGCCCCCGTTTGCTGCCGCGGGAGTCCACTCCGGAATCGAAGGAACCGTCAGACGGGTCAGCAGGTAGAAGCACATCAGGCCGGCATAGGGAATCCACCAGGGCCATCCTCGTTCCAACCAGGCATGGTCCACGTAGGCTCCCAGACCCAGGGGAGCCAGAGTGCCGCCAATGGCCATGGTCAAGGCCAGCGCCGCGAAGACCCGTTGGCGGGATTCCTGAAATTGGTGGGCCGTGATGGTGGCATAGACTACGGTGAGCCAGACCTGCCCCGCCCCCATGAGGACGGCGCCGGCTTGTGCCATCAGCCAGTTCTGGGCGCCCCCCAACAAGAGAAAGCCCAGCGCGCCGACGGCGAGGCCCCGTTTTACCGACACGGACGGGCCCCTGCTATGGGTGACCTGCCCGGCCAGGATGTTTCCGGCAAGGGCGCCGAGGAAAAAGAGCGCCTCGGCCCTTCCCTGCATTTCATAGCCGGCCTGGAACAGCTTCTCGAAAACCTTGAAGGTGACCGGCAGCAGGTTGATGGTCATGCCCACCAACAGGCTCAAGCCGATCGAGAACCAGAAGAGCCTGTTCCCGGTCGGAAGCGGAGGCTTCCCCGGAGGGGACGCGGGAGGGGAAATGTCGGGAGGTCGCTCTCCCATTGAGGGCTCCTGGGAGTGAGTCCAGCGGAGCCTAGCAGAGGCCGGTTGAGATCGTCAACAGGGGCAGTACGGGAACCTCGATCCCGCACCGCTACGGCTCCTGACCCGCTCTCTGGAATCTTTGCAGGCGACATGCTATAGATTACGCCCGCCGTTGGGTCCCTGCCGGCCGGGAGGATAGAGAGTGCGCGCCCAAGAGAAGACGGACTATCCGGAGGGTCTGTTCGACCTGGAGGTGACGATTCGAGAGCTCCACAGGCTGAGCCGGAATCTCTGGTGGAGCTGGAACCCGGATGCCCGCGAGATATTCGCCGAACTGTCACCTCTGGTCTGGGACGCCTCCCGCCACAACGCAGTGGCGGTTCTGGGGGCGGTTTCCGAGGCGGAATTGAAGTCGCGTCTGATGGACAGGGACTTCGCCGCCCGAACACGGGAGGTTCTGGTCGCCTTCCACCGGTACCTGACCCGTGAGCGGACCTGGTGTTCGGCCTACGCGGCTCCTTTCCTCAATAGCCCCGTCGCCTACTTCTGCGCGGAATTCGCGCTGCACGAATCTCTGCCGCTCTATTGCGGAGGACTGGGAGTGCTGGCGGGGGACCACGCCAAGTCGGCCAGTGACCTGGGGGTGCCATTCGTCGGGATTACCCTGTTCTACCGGCAGGGCTACTTTGAGCAGCTTGTCAGCCGCAACGGCTGGCAGGAGGAGCATTACCCCTCTCTAGACAGAAACAACCTGCCGCTGGAGCCGGTGCTGGACAGCCAGGGCAAGCCGCTGCTGCTTTGGATAGAGTTCTCGCAGAGCCGGATCTGGTTCCGGGCCTGGCGGCTCCGGGTCGGCAGCGCCGCCATATACCTTCTCGATACCGAGCTTCCCCAAAACGACAGCGCCTACCGCGGTCTCACCTCCAGAGTCTACGGCGGGGACATGACGACCCGCATCGGCCAGGAAATGGTCATGGGAATCGGCGGCGTGCGACTGCTGCAGGCCCTGGGAATCACTCCGGCCGTCCACCACTTGAACGAAGGCCACTCCGCCTTTCTGGCTTTGGAACTGTTGCGTCGCCGGCTGGATTCGGGCTCCGATCTCGAGGAGGCGGAGACCTGGGTGAGAGACCGCTGTGTGTTCACGACTCACACACCGGTGGCCGCCGGTCATGACCGTTTCAGCCCGGAATTGATGGAATACGCCTTTGCCGGCTATCGGTCATTGCTGGGCATGGAGGCTCAGCAGTTTCTCGCCTATGGTCGAACCAGACCGGAGGATTCCGGGGAGTACTTCTGCATGACCGTGCTGGCGCTCAAGATGTCGAGAGGAGCCAACGGGGTCAGCCAGCTCCACGGTCAGGTCAGCCGGGAGATGTGGAAAGACCTGCTGAATTCCCCGACCTATCGGGGACCGTCCATCGGACACATCACCAATGGCGTCCACGTGCTGGGTTGGATGTCTCGTCCGGCGCGGCGTTTCTGGAAACGGCACCTGGGACCGGAGTGGGAAAAGCGCTCGATGTACCCGGACCTCTGGAAGGTGATTTCAGACGAGGAGGCGATCAGCGACGAGGAGATCTGGGCGCTACGCTACCACCTCCGCCGGGAGCTGATCGAATTTGTCCGCAAGCATGTGCCGGACACCTTCCCCGCCAGCGGCACAGAGAGGGCCCGGGCCTTCGAGACCATGCTCTCGCCGGATGCCCTCACCATCGGCTTTGCCCGGCGTTTCGCCACCTACAAGCGGGCTCCGCTGATCTTCGGCGATTTGACGCGAATGGCCGAAATGGTCAACGACCCCGAGCGTCCCATCCAGTTGATCTTTGCCGGAAAGGCCCATCCCCAGGATGTCCGGGGGAAGGAATTCATCCAGCGCATCCTCGACATCTGCAAGCGCAGCGAATTCCTGGGCAAGGTCGTCTTCCTGGAGAACTACGACATGAACGTGGCCCGGCGGTTGATCTCGGGTGCGGACCTCTGGCTCAACACGCCTCGCCGTCCCCTGGAGGCCAGTGGAACCAGCGGCCAGAAGGTGAGTGTTCACGGGGGATTGAATCTGAGCATCCTGGACGGCTGGTGGAGGGAAGGCTATGACGGCAGCAACGGGTGGGCCATCGGAGAGGATGAGCACCCGGCCGACGAAGCCGCCCAGGACCAAGCCGACCTGGAGTCGCTCTACGGGACTCTGAGCCGGAACATCATCCCGCTGTTTTTCGAGCGGGATTCTCGGGGAATCCCCAGGGGCTGGATCGCGAAGATTCGCCGGGCCATGCAAACCCTGATTCCGCAGTACAACACCGACCGCATGGTGACCGAGTACGTCACCCGCTACTACCTGCGGGGGAAGTGACCTGGCCGGGATCCAATTCAGCGCAAAGGCAGTCCATGAACTGACGGGCGGTGCGCCCCGAGCGGGCGTTGTAGCGTTGGGCCCATTGCAGTGCGCGCCGTTCCAGGTCCCCGGGCTTCACGGTGAGGCCGCGCCTCCCGGCCATGGCCTGAACGATGGCCAGGTACTGCTTCTGATCGGGAGCCACAAAGGACAACTGGATTCCGAAGCGGTCGGCCAGAGAGACTTTTTCCTGCAGAGTGTCCTGGCGCCTGATCTCGTCACCCTGCAAGTCGTTGCGGTCCGAGAAGAACTCCCGAATCAGGTGGCGGCGGTTGGAGGTGGCATAGACCACCACGTTGCCGGGGCGCGATTCCAGGCTTCCTTCCAGCACGGCCTTCAAGGTCTTGTATTGAGTCTCCCCTTCCTCGAATGAGAGGTCGTCTACAAAAACGATGAAGTGCTGCGGCCTCTCCCGGAGCAGGCTCATCACCCGGGGAAGGTCATTCAGGTCGTCGCGGGAGACTTCCACCATGCGCAGGGAGGATCCGGCAAAGCGGTTCAAGAGCGCCTTGATGGCCGACGACTTACCGGTCCCTCGATCGCCGTAGACGAAGACATTGTTGGCCGGGTGACCCGCCAGGAAGTAACCGGTGTTCTGGACCAGCCACTGCTTCTGGTCCTCGTACCCAACCAGGTCTTCCAGGGTGATGGGGTCGGGCGATGCAATGCCCTCCAACGCGCCGCCCCGGGATCGGGGATTCCAGTGAAAAGCCTGGAACTCGCCGAAAATCCCGGTGCCGTTCCGGGAGTAGAAGGCGGCCAGCTCCGGCACCAGGGGACTCCAGTCAGGAGTCCGGATCAGCCTTCGTTTCATATCCAGGCGTTGGTCGGAGAGCGGCTCGCAGGGAACCTCGTCCGGTCGCAGCCGATCCCAGCCCGGCCAGGCTCCGTCCCAGCCCATCATCCGGAAAGCGGCCGCCACCTGCTCGCTCCGCAAGGCAAAGAGCTCCCGCAACCGGTCCAGGTCCGCTTCCAACTGGAGCACAAGAGAAGGCCCCAGCCGGTCCAGGCCGTGACACTCTGCCCCTCGGGAAAAGGGATTCTCGTCGCGCAGCATCAGGTTCAGCAGGTGGTTCTGCCAGGGGGTGCCCACGGCCGCGTCTGTTCCGGGAACGGACTGCGAAGCCAGGCCGGAAAAAAAGGAGGCGTAGCTGGCGGCAACCCGCCTGGAAACCTTGGCGGTGTGGAGTCGGCTGCCGGCGATTCCTCCCAGGAAATCGAGCAGAGCCGCCACCACCGGGTCTCTCAGGACGGCCCGGAAGATCACCAGTCGATGCGCTTGTCGAACCAGCGAGCGCAGCGATTCGATGGCATCGTCCACCTCGGAATCCAGAACCGGTTCCGCTCGCTTTCTCATCGAATCCTCCCTCCGGATGTCGAGAAAACTTAAACGTTTGGACCTGGATTGTCAATTGGAGGGCCGGGTTCCGGCGCCTTGACATGCCGGGGGGTTTTGTCAATCATGGAGTGGCGTTGGCAGGAGGCCCCCCGGGCAGAGGCACGGGCCAAGGGCGTCAGACACTTTCTCCGGAGCGCCGGTCCATGATTCATCTGAAGTCGTCCAATGAAATCGCGATCCTGAGAGAATGCAACCAGATCGTGGTCGACATCCTCAACACACTCAAACGCCACTGCCACCCCGGCATCACCACCCTGGAGCTGGACAAGATTGCGGAGGATTTGACCCGCAAGCACAAGGCAAGGGCCGCCTTCAAGGGCTACAACGGGTTCCCGGCCACTCTCTGCACCTCGGTCAACCACCAGGTGGTGCATGGGATTCCCTCCAGGCAGGTCCTGAAGGAAGGCGATATCGTTAGCGTCGACTACGGAGTATTCCACCGTGGTTTCTATGGTGATGCCGCCCTGACCCTGCCTGTCGGCCGCATCTCCGCGGGTACCGAACGTCTGTTGCAGACCACCCGGGAGTCGCTGGTGCTGGGGATCGAGAAAGCGGTTCCCGGAAACCACCTGGGAGACATCTCTGCGGCGATACAGGCCCACGCCGAGGGCCGGGGCTATTCCCTGGTGAAGGAGTTTTCCGGGCACGGCATCGGGAGAAACCTCCACGAGGAGCCGGCGGTGCTGAACTACGTGGTCAACGGGCGCGGCATACTGCTGAAGCCCGGCCTGGTCCTGGCCATCGAGCCCATGGTGAGCCTGGGCACGGACAAGGTGCGGGTGTTGCCCGATCGCTGGACGGTGGTGACCCAGGACGGCAAGCCCTCAGCCCATTTCGAGCACAGCGTCGCCATCACCGAGAATGGCCCGGAGATCCTGAGCCTGGGAATTTAGGCGGCCCGTGACCGGTGTGCCGGGACCCTTGGCGAAAAGGGAAGGGAATTCCCTCAACAGGTGGAGATCGTGAAAAGGGGCGCCGGCGGACCCTGCCGCGGCGCCCCTTTTGGCTTTTGCACCCGAACAACCTTCCGGCAGCCCTTCAATCGTCCGACCTGCCTCCCAACAGACCGGCTCGCAGCAGGAAATAGAGCAGGGTCAGCAGCGTGCTCACCACCGCCGCCACGTAGGTCAGGGCAGCGGCGTTCAACACCTTGTCCATTCCCTCGCGCTCACCCGGATAGATCAGGCCGCGCTCCAGCACCAGCGCCTTGGCGCGGTTGGAGGCGTCGAATTCCACCGGAAGGGTGACGATCTGGAAGAGCAGCACCGCCGAAAAGAGGACCGCCCCGATCAGCACCAGGGTCGGATCGATGAAAAGGCCCAGGAACATCACGAAATATCCGATGTTGGAGCCGATGCTGGCCGTGGGAACCAGCGCCGAGCGCAGGCGAAGCGGTCCGTAGTTCTGAGCGTGCTGGAGCGCGTGACCCGCCTCGTGGCTGGCGATGCCGATGGCGGCCACCGAAGTGGAGCCGTAAACCCCGTCGGAGAGGGCCAGGGTCCTGGTGACCGGGTTGTAGTGATCGGAGAGCATGCCGTGAGAGCGTTCGATGCGCACGTCGCGGACGCCGCCCTGGCGCAGCAGTTCCGCCGCCGCCTCGGCACCGGTGAGCCCGCGCATGGACCGTACGGCCGAGTATTTCCTGAAGTTGGACTTCACCCTCCAGCTCGCCCATAACGACAGGATCAAGCCGGGAGCTATAAACAGGAAATACGTGAGATCGAACATGGGAAACATCAGCGCAACTCCTTATTCTTCTTTATTCTCGCTTGAGTGTAAAGGAGGACGGGAGGAGCGTCAAGCGGTCCCGGCTTCGGCTATTCTTCAGGTTGAGTGGCCGGTGGGTATCCCCGTCCCTGGAGAGGTGCAGCCGCGAAGCCGCTGCCGGGGTGGGTTTGACCCTGCCGGGAAAACCGCACTCTTCAGGACCTGAACCTCTGGAGGAATTGCCGCCGCCGTCGCGGCTCGTTGACCTTTGGGTGCACTTCTCTCCATGGGCTCACACCCACGGCCATCTACTGCCACGGCTTGCACAGTTCAAAAGAGCTTGGACTCATCATTCGCCCGATACCGCACCTGCAGTTCCAGTTTTTCGATCCGAATGGACTCCTCCAGATCGCTCGTAGACCGGCTGAGCACGGCACCGATCAGGTTGTCGCCGACGGCGAACAAGCGCGGATTCAGGTCGTGAAATACCAACCAGCCGTCTTCCAGGACCGGCGCGGGTAGCAGGCTGTTGTGGATCCGTAGCTGCAGGCGTTTCTCGATGCCTTTCCTGGCCGGGTAGTTGTAGAGAAAGCTTCTGTGGCGGAAGGCGCGGATCGTACCGCGCTCGATTCTGGTGTCATCGGGGGGGTTGGGTTTCTTCGGGGAATTCGAGGATAGATAGTCGCCGGCGCCGGCGTCATGGAGCAGGATACGCAGCCTCAATTTCGAGATACGGTCGGCTGCGGCACTCAGGTCGTCACCCACAAACAGTTTCAGAAGGGTGTCGGTCTTGCCGTCTCCGGATAGCGGACAGGGCAAGGGTGCCAGCATGTTGGTGTAGCCGAACATATAGCGCGGCGTGTACCACTTCTCCGGGTTGGGCACCACGGGATCACCATGACCGCCACCCCGGCGGGACAGGACGAAGACCTTGTCCTTGTGCTTCATCAGTTCAGGATCACCCATTTCCCGATAGGCCTGCTGGTGTACCTTGGACTGCTTGGCATTCATCGCAGGAAGGGGATAGCCGGCGATGGCTGGCGCCCAGGAGAAATTGAAGGTCTCAATGCCGTCGGCTCCTTGCCGGTACCAGTTGGAAAACACGCCTCGAAAGACCTCGATGGGCGGGTAACTGTAGCCGTCGGGGCCGTGGTGATCCTGAATGACGGGGTAGAGCTTGATGTGGGTTCCGTCAGTGATCCGGCGGAACGCGTAGACATCGACGTCCAGGGAACGGGTGCCCAACACGAACATGTCGACCAGACCTTCCCTTGCCCAAGTCTCCACGTCAATGCCGTCAAAATGGCAGCTCTCGATCCTATGGCTCAC
Organism: Acidobacteriota bacterium; assembly: GCA_028875575.1. Taxonomy (NCBI): domain Bacteria; kingdom Pseudomonadati; phylum Acidobacteriota; species Acidobacteriota bacterium. The sequence goes on along the minus strand of JAPPDF010000033.1, from coordinate 29,400 downwards.
TCGCACGGCCAACAGAAAGGGCCGGCCACGCTTCCGGGCAAGCGTCTGCAGCATGGCTCGAACCGAGCGCACGAACTCTGTCAGATGATGGCGGTTTTCCCACTGACGTCCAATCGGTAGCAGCAGCGGACTGCGTTGCATGTCCAGCTCAATACCGTCGAATTCATAGTTCTCGGCTGCCTCGCGCAGCACGCTCAACTTAAAGTCTCTCACCGGCTTGAAGGCAAAGTTGAACAAGATCACTTGATGAAGCGTGGGGTGGTCCGGCCAGGGGCGAATGGTCCATTCGGGGTGCTCTTGCTTGATGGCAACCGGGGCGGTGGTTCCAAGGTCCGAGTCTCCTGCGTTGAGGCGGTAGGAAAAGAAGGCTTCCAAACCTCGTTTTTTGGTCGCCTCCAGATAGAGGCGCATGACATCGATGCCCTGATTCACCCAGCGCCGGTACTTTTCGCGATCGTATAGCGGTAGGATCTTGCTGGGATAGGGCGCCGTCTGACCCTGGCCCCAACTCCACCAAATACTGTCGATGTGGCTGCCGGGTTCATCGGCGAACCCGAAGGCCTCATCCACCTGTGCCGGCAGATCCTTGACGAACCGATCCACGTGCCAGGAGGCGTCGATGTTGACGATCACCCGCCTGGGTCGATTGACGGCGGCGATGTGTGCTTCACTGAGGCTGATGCTTGAACTCGTTTCAGCCGCAGCCACGTCGGTGGCAATTAACAAGATGAGAACCGACCACAGTATGGAGATCATTGGGACCTCATCCCGCAAGGTTGGGTCCCGGCGGGGCGGGCGATAGTATGCTAGGATGGAACTCTCAGCGTGACAGTGTAGCATCGCACGGCCTCCTCCGGTCGGATTTGAGTGCCGCTCCTCCCGCCCGCGCCCGGCAGCCATAGGACTGATCGCCTCCGAATCACGCCCACACGGGGTCGGAAAAGGAAATGATAGGCATGCAGCCTGACCCCCACGGCGCCCCTCCAACACCCCGGTCGGACTCCGCAACCCCTGAGAACGAGGGTGAAGTCCTGGCTCAGGTACTGACCCTGAAGGAGCACGACGAACCGCGGATATCGATGGGAGACAGCGAGCGGGCCGAGCTGGTCCGGTACGACCCGGTTCGCCACTACCTGTTGGAGATCAGCAAGTATCAGCCCCTGACTCCCGGAGAAGAACGGCACCTGGCCCGTCTCTACAGGGACAGCGGGGACAGGGAAGCGGTCCGCCGGCTGGTCACCTCCAACCTCAAGCTGGTGGTGAAGATCGCTTTTCTATACAACAAGGTCTACTCCAACCTCATGGACCTGATCCAGGAAGGCAACCTGGGTCTGCTCCAGGCTGTGAGGAAATTCGATCCCGACCGGGGCACCCGCTTGCCCACCTACGCCTCCTGGTGGATCAAGGCCTACATCATCAAGTTCATTCTGGACAACTTTCGCATTGTGCGCGTGGGAACCACCAACGATCGCCGCAAGCTGCTGATGAATCTGCGCAAGGAAAAGCGGAAACTGGAAGCCCAGGGAATCGCGCCCACGCCCAGGCTGATCGCCAGGAACCTGAACGTGAGCGAAGGGGATGTGATCGACGTCGAGAACAGCATCAGGGCTCATGACCTTTCCCTGGATGCCACGACTTCCGGCGACTCCGACCTCTACTATCTGGAAACCCTGGCCTCTACCGAGGATCTGATCGACGAAAAGCTGGCGGCCGGAGAGTTGAAGAGCCTCATCGAATCCAAGTTCGCCCAATTCTCCCAGGACCTCGGAGAAAGGGACCGGGTCATTCTCCAGCAGAGACTGATCGCCGAAGAGCCCCTGACTCTTCAGGCCATCGCGGACCGGTATGGAGTGACCCGCGAGGCGATTCGCGTGTCTGAAAAGAAGCTGGTGGGAAGAGTCAAGGACTACATGAGGGAGGCGCTGAAGGGGCTTCCGGAAGTGGATTTCAAGCTGGGTGAGGGATAGCGCAGTCCGGCACCTCGCCTGGTAGTCAGGGCCATCTCCCCCTGAATCCCCCCACTGTAGGGGCAACCCTTTTGGTTGCCCGGTGGTTCCGGGTCGCCCGGTCAGGGCCGCGTAGGGGGCGCCAACAAGGGACGCCCCTACCATTCCACCTGGAATATCGGCGTGATTCGGGTGCCTTGACTGTTCTGTCACCCTGAATTCGGTAGCGTGGGATACTCCCCGCCCAGCGGTGTTGACTCGTAGAGAGGCCTGGCTTAAGATTCCAGATAGAAACAAATCCGAAAACGAGGGTGGACGAAACCATGATGACCTGGTGTCGGATGAGACAAATGGCACTCTTCGGAGCCCTGGCGCTGGGCCTCGTCCTTGGCGGCAGTCGCCTGTCGGCGGGCCCGGAGGGAGAGGAACCCTCTCAGCCCGAGCGGGGAGAAGAGAGCAGAAAAGTAGAGAGGGGCGGCCCTCAGCAGCGACAGTCCGACCCGGTGATCGTTCGAAAGCGGAAGCCCAGGCCGAGAAAACGCCGCCTGAACCCGGCCCGTCCCAAGGGCTCCAAGCCCGAAGAGAACTTCACCCTGGCGGTCGACATCGAGCTGGTCAATCTGGATGTGGTGGTCACCGACAAAAAGGGGAATTTCATCCCCGAACTGACCGCCAAGAACTTCAGGGTCTTCGAGGACAAGGTCGAGCAGAAGGTCACCAACTTCAGCCCCACCTCGGCGCCGCTAACGGTGGTGATGGTGCTCGAGTCCACCAGGAACCTGGCTTGGTGGTGGTACGACGACGCGACGATGCCAGCGGCCTATTTTATCCAGATGCTGAGGCCCGACGACTGGGCGGCGGTGGTGGCCTACAACCTGAACCCCAGGATTCTGTCCGACTTCACCCAGAACAAGCGCGAACTCTTCGGGTCGCTCACCCGCATGGCCTTTCCCGTCTCTCAGGAATCCAACCTTTTCGACGCTCTCCAGTTCACCCTGGACCGCCTGGACGAAGTAGACGGCAAGAAGGCCGTGCTTCTGGTCAGCACCGGTGTGGACACCTTCAGCAGGATCACTTTCAGCTCGGCCTTGAAGCGGGTACAGGCGACCGACGCCGTCATCTACTGCCTGGGTATCGGCCAGAGAGGGCGCATGAGCAACGAACCCTACATGGGAGCCACCACCCGGTTGACCTATCTGCAGGCCGACAATCAACTCAAGACCTTTGCCAAGGTCACGGGCGGCAAGGCCTGGTTCCCCCGTTGGCAACAGGACCATCCCGCCATCCTGCGGCAGGTCGGGATCGAGCTCAGGAACCAGTACAGCCTGGGCTACGTTTCGACCAATGCCGACCGCAACGGAAAGTTCCGCAAGATCAAGGTGGAAGTCGTTGACGAGAACGGGAAACGCGTCAAGAGAGTCAAGGCGCGAACCCGCACCGGCTACCACGCCGTCAAGAGTTGACCTGAAAATAGACCGAAACTCGCCCGGCTGGATCCCCGATGCCGGGCTGCCGCAAAACGCGGGCTGGAGGGGATGCCCCCAAGCCGGTCTGCAATCTCCCTCCGGTGAGTCCGCGGTTCCAGCGGGCTCAAGGTTCTCTTTTCCCTCCGGGCGATCCGAAACAGCCACCGTCGTTGCCCGGAGGGGCTTACAATGCAAGCTGGACTTGGCTCAGCCCCGCACTGAGACATCACACACCCGGAAGCATCATGTTGCGAAAAGCCGCCGTTGCCGGCCGTTTCTATCCCTCACAGCCTGACCGGCTTCGCCGGGACCTGCAGGAGCACCTGGGACCGCCCCGGGCACGACGCCAGGCCCGAGGCGTGGTGGTGCCTCATGCCGGCTACCTTTATTCCGGCGGTGTCGCCGGAGCCGTGTTCTCCGGAATCGAGATACCCGAAAGGGTTTTGATCCTCTGTCCCAACCATACCGGATTGGGAGCCTCTCTCTCGATCATGTCTCGGGGAGAGTGGCAGATCCCACTTGGCCGGATCCCCGTCGATGAAGAGTTGGCTCGGAGGCTTCTGCATCACTGCCCGTTCCTGACGGAGGATACCGAAGCTCATCGCTTCGAGCACTCGCTGGAAGTGCAACTTCCCTTTCTGTTGCATTTGAGGCCGGACCTTCGCCTGGTGCCCATCGCCCTGGGCCGTCACGATTTCCCCGCCTTCCAGCGGCTGGGGAAGGGTATCGCGAAAGCCTTGCGGGATCTGTCCGGGCAGCCGGTGCTGGTGGTTGCCAGCAGTGACATGAACCATTTCGAGCCGGATGCAGTGACACGCATCAAGGACGAAAAAGCCATCTCCAGGATCCTGTCTCTGGATGCCCCAGGCCTCTACGAGGTGGTCCGAAAGGAGTCGATCAGCATGTGCGGCTACGGACCGACCATCGCAATGATGTATGGAACCGAAGCCTCGGCCCGGACCTGCCGGGCCGAGCTGGTCCGCTATGCGACTTCGGGAGACGCCGGCGGAGGAAGGAAAGAAGTGGTGGGTTACGCCGGCATCGCCATTTACCCCAAGGCTTCCGGCTCGGGCGGCCGAACGCCCCCGTAACAAGTGCGGGCGCAGCGGGCCGATCAGCCGGAGGGGTGGCGGTCGATCTGTCTGAGGAGTCTTCGGGCCGTCTTGCGGGCCAGGTTCATGAGGGAAGTGTTCTCGGAAATTCTCTTCAAGATGGGTGAGAACCGTTGGGGGTCCACAATCGTTTTCCTGTCCAGGAACCCTCGCAGTAGATCCAGTTTTCTGGGAATCCCCAGCCGGTCATGCTTCAAGGTCAGCTTCAAATCGAGGAGGAATCTCTCCTGAGCGGAGAGGTGATCGAAAAAGGTCACGATCTTGCGGAAGGTCTTGTTGTCGGTGTGGCGGAACACCACTTCCCGTGTTTGCGGGCCGCTCATCAGGCGTATGGTGCGCGTCCCGGTGTCGGCCACCCGCCGCGAGCTCACGAAGTTCTTGTCCCGATTCAGGAAGTCGGCCTGGGCGAACAGTTCCAGGAGATGCTGGAGGGTGTGGGGCTTGAGTTGGAAATCCACCGCCACCGGCTCTCCATCTCCCAGTCTCAGCACGTACCGGGTCCTTCCATCCGTCTCCACTTCAATGCGGTGCAACTCGGTGTTGCCCCTGGAGTAGTCCTTTTGCCAGAACACCCGAGTGGGCTGGTCGGCGCCACTCAAACCGCCAGCCAAAAGGAGCAGCGCCAGCGGCCCGGCTGTATGGACTCGGGACGGGCGCATGGACTCAGCTTCGGGAGGGAAGGGGGACATTGGTCTTGGAGATTCCTCTCCTGATGCGGCTTTCAGTGGTCATAACCTGGGCATGACACAGGGCCAGAGCCAGTGCATCGGCCGCGTCGTGGGGCTGGGGCGGGCTGGCCAGTCCCAGCAGTCGTCCGACCATGGCCTGAACCTGCTGCTTGTCTGCCCGGCCATATCCGGTGACTGCGTTCTTGATCTCCAAGGGACTGTACTCCACGATGGGGATGCCCGCCAGGGCCGCCGTGCAGATCACCACACCCTTGACCTGGCCAAGCTTCATGACGCTCTTGAAGTTGGTGAGATAGAACTGGTCCTCTACAGCGGCAACCTGAGGGGTGTAGGAGTCGATGAGTTGCCGAAGCTGCCGCTGAACGGTCACCAGCCGAGCGCCCAGGGAGTGTTTGGCGGGAAGAGAAATGGCCCCGAAGACGACCGGTTGCGGACGCCCTTCCTCACTGTCGATGATGCCGTATCCGGTCGACCGTGAACCGCAATCGATACCCAAGACTCTCATGGGGTCCCATGGTCGCCGGCGTCTTTCGGCAACCTGTCCACCGGCGGTTCTTCCAGAACCGATCCCGTCCACGTTCCCGGTGTCATCCTAAGAGGCGGCAGCCTCCAGTTCCGCATCCGCGATGTCGAAGTTGGCGAAGACCTTTTGCACGTCGTCGTGGTCTTCCAGCGATTCCATCAGGCGCAGCATCTGCTGGGCCGGCTTTCCCGCAAGCTGCAGGGTGGTCTGGGGAATCATGGAAAGGTCTGCCGATGCCACCGCCAGATCGTGACTCCGCATCTCCTCCAGCACCGCTTCGTAGTCCTGAGGTGAGGTATAGATTTCGTAGACCTCGCCCCCATCTCTCATATCCTCGGCCCCAGCCTCCAGGGCCACCGTCATCAAGCCGTCTTCGTCTGTGCTGGACTTGTCGACGAGAATCAGGCCCTGTCTCTGGAACAGGTGAGCCACACATCCCGACTGACCCAGGTTGCCCCCGAATTTGGAGAAGACGTGGCGGATATCCGACACCGTCCGGTTCTTGTTGTCGGTCACGGCCTCGACCAGGATGGCCACGCCGCCGGGGCCGTAGCCCTCGTAGGTCGCGTCTTCATAGGTGAGCCCCGGCAACTCGCCCGTTCCCTTCTGCACGGCCCGCTTGATGTTCTCCCCGGGCATGTTGGCGGACTTGGCCGCAGCCATGGCCGCCCGGAGCCTGGGGTTACCGTCCGGGTCCCCGCCGCCCAGCCGCGCGGCCACGGTAATTTCCTTGATCAGGCTGGTGAACAGCTTGCCCCGCCTGGCATCGGCAGCACCCTTCTTGTGCCTGATGCTATGCCATTTGGAATGTCCCGACATGGCTCTTTTTCCTTGGTGACCCGCAATCAGAGAATAGCAAAAGCCCCCAGGGGACTCAAGCCGTAGCAGGAGTCCCGGCAGGCCGCCGGTTCACAAGCGGTTGATGAGACTGGCCACAAACCCAGCCCCGTACCCGTTGTCGATGTTGACCACGCTCACGTTGGAGGCGCAGCTGTTGAGCATCCCCAACAACGCCGCCACCCCGCCGAAGCTGGCGCCGTATCCGACGCTGGTCGGCACCGCCACCACCGGCGCCGAAACCAGTCCCCCGACTACACTGGGGAGGGCGCCCTCCATTCCGGCTGCCACGATCACCACCCGGGCCGCCAGCAGCCTTTCCCGAGCGTCCAGCAAGCGGTGGATGCCGGCCACGCCTACGTCATAGAGGGTTTCCACCAGGTTCCCCATGGCCTGGGCGGTCACCACCGCTTCCTGGGCCACCGGAATGTCGGCGGTGCCCGCCGAAACCACCAGAATGGTTCCCTTGCCCCGAATCTCCTCGTCCTGCTGAATCACAACGGTCCCGGACTCCTGGTGGAAGCGGGCCTTGGGAGACAGGGCCTGGACTCGCCGGAAGACCTCCTCCCGGGTGCGAGTGACCAGGATATTGTGATTTCGGGGAAGCATCCGCTTGACGATGACCTCGATCTGGTCTGCCGTCTTTCCCCGTCCGAATACGACTTCGGCAAACCCCTGGCGAAGGGCGCGATGATGATCGATCTTGGCGAATCCCAGGTCCTCGAAGGGAAGATGGCGCAACCGCTCCAGCCCCTGATCGACCGAGAGCTTGCCGCCCTTGATCTCCTCCAGCAGGTTCCTGAGGCCCTTTGCATCCATGGAAAGTTCTCCGGCCGGTCAACTGGCTCTCTTGAGTCGAAACGACATTGACGGATGAGCCGAGTTCTTCAGATCTCGAATTTTGGATTTGGAGCAAAGCTACTTGTGACAATTCTTCAATCAACAGAGACTCTTGCAAAATTTGCAGCGGGTCAGGTCATTGTATCGGCAAACGTGCGGTTCTACCTTTTTCGATATCGGGTGCGACCGGGTGAGCCATGCCGGTTTACCAAAAAAAGCACAAAAGTCACAAAACGCATTTTCTGAGATCGTTCTGCTCTCTATGTGTTTTTGTGCCTATTGTGGCCATACCCGAAAACGATCCCGCTGCCGAATCTTGCAAAAGGCTCAACAATCAGAAATCAGCAGTCAACGGAAGTCAAGCAGATTCCCGGCAAAGTCCTCGGGCCGCAATCAAGGCCCTCCAACCGCCAACAATGGCGGCTGGCCGCCGATTCGGGGGATGATGTACCATTGGGCTGACGTGAAGAGCTCGAGTCCGATTGGATCCCTGCACTCCACGAACCACCGGGTATTAGTGACTTTGGAGATCACCCTCGCCATCACGGGAGCCAGCGGAGCCATTTATCCGCAACGCCTGCTGAACCTGCTGGCCGCGGAGCCTGCCGTTTCCCGCATCAACCTGATTGCCTCCGGAGCCGCCCTGCGCGTTCTGAACGATGAGCTGGACCTCAAGCCTCTCACTCTCCACAACCTCGCAGAGAAGCTGGTGGAGAACCATCACCACAAGATCGAGGTGCTCAGCAACGACGATATCGGGGCCAGGATCGCCAGCGGCTCCCACCCGGTGGACTCCATGGCGGTCGTTCCCTGCAGCATGGGCACCCTGGGCAGCATCGCTCACGGCATCTCGCGGAACCTGATTCAGCGCTCCGCCGATGTCATGCTCAAGGAGAGACGCAAGCTGGTGCTGGTGGTTCGGGATACCCCCTTCAACCTGATTCACCTGGAAAACATGCGTCTGGCAACCCTGGCGGGGGCGGTGGTTTTTTCGGCCACTCCCTCCTTTTACCACGGAGAAACCACACTCGAGGGCATCATCGACCAATTTCTCTACCGGGTGATGCAGCAGCTCGGCCTGAACCCGGAGGCGGCCTTCCGCTGGTCGGGAGACAAGGGGGCCTGAGGCAGGCCACCAACCCACCATGAGCCTTTTCTCCAGCACGAAGATCACCTTGGCCATGATCAAGTTCGAGCACACGGTCTTTGCACTCCCGTTTGCCCTGCTCAGCGCCCTGCTGGCAGCAGAAGGATGGCCCGGCGGCCGAAAGATTCTGTGGATCGTGGTGGCCATGGTGGGAGCCCGAAGCGCGGCCATGGCCTTCAACCGCCTGGCGGACGTCCGGATCGACGCTCTCAATCCCCGGACCAGCAGCCGGGCCCTGCCTTCCGGACACCTCAGTCGCCTGTTCGTCATCCTCTTCACCCTGGCCTCGGCATCCGTTTTCGTCCTGGCGGCCTACCAGCTCAACCCGCTCTGCTTCATTCTGTCCTTCCCCGTCCTGCTCATTCTGCTGCTCTACTCCTACACCAAGCGATTCACCCGGCTCTCGCACCTGTACCTGGGGCTCTGTCTGGGTCTGGCGCCGCTGGGCGCCTGGATTGCTGTGCGAGGCGAGATCGGCTGGCCGCCCCTGCTGCTGGGCCTGGCGGTATTGCTCTGGACGGCCGGGTTCGACATCATCTACGCCTGTCAGGATGTGGACTTCGATCGCCGTCAAGCCCTCTTTTCCATCCCCGAGGGATACGGCATCCAGCGGGGGCTGAAGGTGTCCCGCGGGCTGCACATCGGCATGCTTCTGGTCCTGCTGGGGTTAGTCTGGACTCAGGGCCTGGGCTGGATCAGCCTGCTCGGCATCCTGCTGGTGGCCGGACTTCTGTGGCAGGAGCACCGGCTGGTTCGCCCCAATGACCTTTCCCGGGTCAATGCGGCCTTCTTTACGCTCAACGGTTACGTCAGCATTTTGCTGATGCTGGCCCTGGGACTGGACGAACTCGTCAACTGAGGGAGCCCTCGCGCGGCAACGGTCGCCAGACGCCGGGGCGTTCAGCGGACGGCCCGTTGCTCTTCGAATTCGACCCTCTTTTCCGGCAGTCAACCCGATTACCCCCATGTCTGGAATGCCCCGCTTCTTCACCATTGACCGAATGCAAGTCCCCGTGTGCCGTCTGGGTTTGGCCACCCGAGGCAATACCCACCTCACCAGGGAGGATGTCCTTTTGGCGCTGGAGCGGGGCCTGAACTACTGGAACTGGTGCGGCCACCAGGACGGAATGGCCGAAGCCATCCGAGAACTCGGCTCCCGACGCAAGCGGGTGGTGATCGCCGCTCAGCTCCGGGCGCGGGACGAGCAGGGAGTCCAAACGGAGTTGCAACAGGTTCTGGACAGGCTGAAAGTCGACTGCCTGGACGTGGCTACCCACTACTACGTGGAACGGTTGGAGGAATGGAGGCAGATCGCCGGCCCGGGGGGCGCCCTGCAGGGATTGCGAAAGGCTCAGGACCGCGGCCGGGTCGGCGCGATCGGACTGACCACCCACCAGAGGGAGCTGGCGTTGCAGATTTTGAGAGAGAGGCGGCTCGACCTGCTGATGATTCGTTACAATGCGGCTTATCGCGGCACCGAAGACCGGATTTTCCCGCAAGCCGCGGAACTGCGGTTTCCCCTGGTTGCCTTTACCGCCCTTCGATGGTGCGATCTGCTGAAGCCGACTCCGCATGACCCCGCCGAATTCACCCCGCCCCCTGTCCGGGATTGGTATCGGTTCGTCCTGGCCCATCCGTCGGTCTCGATTGTCTTGGCGGCACCCGGCAACCGGTCGGAGCTGCTGCATGCCCTGGGGCTCCTGGACGACTGGAGACCTCCAACCGCCGAGGAGCTTCAATCCATGAGGGCCCACGGGGACCGGGTGCACCGCCATGCCCGGGCCTTTGTCTGATTTTTTGTTGCCGCCGGATTCAATCCGTTCTTAAATGGCAAGGAGGCCTGGAAAGGGGCCTGCAACCGGGGAGACCTCATGCCCAAGCTGCAGCCACGGGTGGAATCGATCAAGCGCTGGACCATCCAGGATTCCCTGGACGCCTACCACATCGCCAAGTGGGGACAGGGCTACTTTTCCATCAACCGGAAAGGGCACATCACCGTCCACGCCGCCAAGGACCCCGAACGGGCCATCGACCTCAAGAGCCTGATCGACCAGCTGCTGACCCGCGGCATTTCTCTGCCCATCCTGATTCGGTTCACAGACATCCTGAGGCATCGACTCGCCGAGATTCACCAGGCGTTTCGGAACGCCATCGACGAGTTCGAGTACGAAGGCGCCTATCGCTGTGTCTACCCCATCAAGGTGAACCAGCAGCGCCACGTGGTGCAGGAAATCCTGGACTTCGGACGGGAATACCAGGTGGGACTGGAAGCCGGCTCCAAGCCGGAGTTGCTGGCCGTTCTGGCCGTCACTCACGGCCGAGACGTTCCCATTATCTGCAACGGGTTCAAGGACGACGAGTTCATCGAAACCGTCATGCTGGCGCAGAAGATCGGCAAGAAGGTCATCCCGGTGGTGGAACGCTTCACCGAGCTGGAGCTCATCGTCAAGTATGCGCAAAAGCTTCGGGTGAAGCCGCAAATCGGAGTACGGGTGAAGTTGGCCAGCCGGGGGGCCGGTCGCTGGGAGTCCTCGGCCGGCTATCGCTCCAAGTTCGGATTGACCTCCACCGAAGTGGTGGAAGCCGTCCGATACCTGCGTGAGCGCGAGATGGCCGACTGCCTGCGGCTGCTGCACTTCCACCTGGGGAGCCAGGTGACCAACATTCGAAAGATCAAGGAAGCCATCACCGAGGCGGCGCGAGTCTACGCCGAGCTGATCCAGGCCGGAGCCGGCCTGGAGATGCTGGATGTGGGCGGAGGCCTGGGGATCGACTATGACGGCTCCCAGTCCAGCTTCGAGTCCTCGGTGAACTACACCCTCCAGGAGTATGCCAATGATATCGTCTCTCGCCTCAAGTCGGTCTGCGACGAGGCAGGAGTCGCCCACCCCACCATCGTCTCGGAGTCGGGTCGGGCCGTGGTGGCCTATCACAGCGTCCTGGTCTTCAACGTGCTGGGGGTTTCGGGTTTCGAGGGGTTCCGCATCCCCGAGTCCCTGCCCGAGAATTCTCCCCAACCTCTTTCGGACCTCCACTGGATTGCCCGCAACCTTGGCGGGAAGAACTACCTGGAGGCCTATCACGACGCGGTTCAGCTCAGGGAAGACGCCCTCAACCTCTTCAACCTGGGATACCTCAGCCTGGAGCAGCGCAGCATCAGCGAGAGTCTCTACTGGTCCATCTGCCGCGACCTGCTGGGGATCATTCGCGACCTGGACCACGTCCCCGAGGAGTTCAGCAGCCTGGAAGCCCTCATCTCCGACACCTATTTCTGCAACTATTCCATCTTTCAGTCGATGCCGGACAGTTGGGCCATCGACCACCTCTTCCCCATCACTCCCATTCACCGCCTGATGGAGGAACCCACCCGTCGGGCCATCCTGGCGGATATTACCTGCGACTCCGACGGACGGGTGGACCGATTCATCGATGCCCACGGTGTCAGACCGGTCCTTCCGCTCCACCCCTTTACGGGGGAGCCCTACTACCTGGCCGTGTTTCTGGTGGGGGCCTATCAGGAGATTCTGGGAGACCTGCACAACTTGCTGGGAGACACCAACGCCGTCCACGTGAGCCTGGAACCGAGCGGGGAGGTGCGGGTGGATCACGTGGTCAAGGGCGACCGGGTCAAGGACGTGCTGGGCTACGTGGAATATTACGCCGACGAGCTGCTGTCGCTCATGCGCCGGGACATCGAGCGCGCCGTTCGCGACAGGAAGATCTCGCTGGAAGAGTCGGGACGACTTCTCCGTTTCTACGAATCGGGTCTTCGGGGATACACCTACCTGGAAGAGTCGCCGGCTCCCTCCTCGAAGAAGGCGGCCCGCATCCGCCGCATGACGGCTTCACCTCATTTTTAGGGATTGGCAGTGGCCCCGGCGCCGCTCTCGGACTCGGCGGCTTCCTGAGCCCGTGTTGGCGGCCCAGCCCGTGCCTGTACCCTCGGCAGATCCAGCGCCCATTGCCGCAGGATCCGATACCCGCGGTCGGAGGGGGTGTAGCGCCTGCCTCCCTGGTGGCCGTCCTCCTTGACCGTCTGGATGTTGAGAGGCTTGCGCAGCAGCTTGCTCTTCTCGAGATTCTCCGAATCCACCCGAGCCTGCAGGATCAGGTAGTTTTTCAGCATCTTGGGGGCGGAGAGGTAGCCGGTGCCGTCGGGGCGAGCCAGTTCCATGGAGGGCACCCGTCCGGGGACTCCGTGACAGCTCATGCAGGCCATCTGGTCGTGGCGCTGCGGTCGATTGAGCTCCGGGGCCACGTGGTCCTGGAAATAGCGGAAGCTGGCCAGGAACTCCTCGGGAAGAGAGGGGGCCTGCCCGAGCCCCAGCCGCTCCGCCAGGGGTTCATTGCGGACCGCCTCCTGGAGATCCGCCATCCAGACCTCCGGTTCCGAACGCAGGATGTTGCGGGCGGCCTCCTCGATTCTCTCGTTGGTTTCCGACTCGACCAGCCCCTTCAAGGCCGCCAATACGGCCGGGTCCTGCCGATAGCGGGTCAGATAGGAAAGGTTGACGGCCGTCCGTCGGCTCAGCTCCGGGGTCTCGGCCTGCAGAAGCTGCAGCAGCAGCGCCCGTGCCCGCCCCCGGGCCTCCAGCAGGTCCCGCGGCAGCACGGAGGACTCCTTGCCATCCGCCGGAGCCGGTCTCACTACCGGCACCTCGTCCTGAAAGGTGGACAGCCAATCGATGCTGGGAAGCCAGAAATGAGCTTCCATGGGATTCCTGACGCCCTCGGGAAAGAGCCGCGCCAGAAACGGGGTCTGGAAGTCGGGGTTGGCGGCCAGCATTTTCCCCATCCGATCGGCAATGAACCAGTCCGGGCTCAACGGACTCTCGGTCTGAACCGCCTCCTCGACTATCCGCAGGATTTCCCGCAACGACTGCGAATCGGCCGGGTCCTGGTAGGAGGGCACCAGCAGTGAATAGAGGATCTGCCGCTGCTCCCGGGTTTCGGGAACGGTAAAGCCGGCTCGGCTCAGCAGCTGGAGCACCGGCTCCGCCAGCGTCTTTCGGCGGTCATAGTCCAGGGCCCCCCGATGAATCTGCTCCACCATTGGATGGATCAACTCCTGCGTTGCCGGCAGGGTGACGGAGCTGGGATCGGCCAGGGCGGCCGCGGCCAGGGTTCGCAGTTCCTCGGGACCCTCGGTGGCGAAGCTCATCAGGCGGTCCTGCAGGTCCGGGTGGGGGATGCCGGCTGCCGCTTCCAGGGACAGGCGGACTCTCTGGGCGCCATTTCCCTGTTGATCGCCATCCCAGTAGCGCAGCACGGCTTTCCCCATCATTTCACCGGCGCCCGGGGTGATGTATCCCATCTGCCCGGGGCCGCCATCGCCACCGGAGGTGTTGTAGAAGGTGGCCGCTATTTGCGCCAGGCGGCGGGCCAGGCGGTCTTTTCCGGTCGGCGCCAGGTCGGCATCGTCCATCCGCGATTCCAGAGACTGGAACAGGGAAGTCAGCTCGGGATACTGGTGGATCTTGCTGCTGTTGGCCTTGTGGCCGTTGGCAATGAAGAGGGCATGGCTCTGGTATCGCACGCACTGTTCCACCAGGGCCTCGGTTTCGGGACTCGCCAGCTTGCTCAGCCAGGCCTGCTGGATGGCCGGGCGCAGCGGAGGATTCCAGACCCACCACTGCCAGGCAGCCTTGGCCGCCCAGGCCCGTACGCCCGGATGCGGGTCGCGGGTCAGGGATCTGGCCAAAAGCCCGGACAGGCGGGACTGGTCGAATCCCGGGCGAGTCAGAACGGCATCGGCGCGCATCCCCAGAGCCTTGAGAACGGTTTCCCGAACACGGTCGTCACCGGAATCGTAGGCCTCAAAGAGCTCTTCAAATCCTCGATCGTCCAGAAGGGTCTGTTCCATGGCCCAGGCGGCCGCATCCCGAACCATCTTGACGGGATCGCCCATGGCCGAGATCAGCGCGCCTACGCCATTTCTGCCGTGGATGCCGCCCAAGCCCATGAGGCCCCAATAGCGCACCAGGGGGCTGTCGTGAGCCGCGGCCCGGACCATCAGGTCGGCCAGCCCGGGGTCTTCCGAGTGCGACAGATCTCTGACCCTGGCCAGGGTGGTCCTGAGGGAGTCTCCGGGCGAGAATTCGAATCGCTGCCGCGGATGCTCCGGCGGTGGCAGGGGGAAGAGCCGGGAGAGAGCGTGCAGCACGTAGGCCGTGGTGACGAAACCGGTCTTGGCGCTTTTGTTCCAGAGTCCATAGGGCTTTTGCATTCCCAGCAGTGCCTGGACTCCCGAGTCCACCGCCGGATCACCAGCGCCATGCCCGAGTGCTTCCAGGGCGATCAGGGCCAGGGCCGTGGGCGCGGGATCCGACTTGCCGTCGGTTTTCCAGCCCGAGCCTTCGGGAAGCGGCTGCCCGGGGTCGAAACCCCAGGACCCGTCCGGATTCTGGATGGCCCTCAGCCGCTGCTCGTCCTCGGCTACCTGCCTTTGAATCCGCTGCCACAGGTCCAGGGCAGCTTCTTCCGACAAGAGCTCATAGTCCGGGAACTCGGCCGGGGGCAGCTCTTCTTCGGACTCATCGGTGGTCGGTGGCGGCTCGATCCGAGGAGGCCGAGGCGGGAGTCCCTGTTGAACCGAGTGCATCTTGCGGCTGGCTTCGAGGTAATCCCGGGGAAAGAATCGGCGGAAGAACTCGATGCGGTGCGAAAGATCGTCGCTGTACTTCGGCTGCACCTCCAACAACTTCAGGGCCTTTTCCTCCACGGCCGCGAAGTAGCGGGGATGGCCGGTACGGTTCCAGGCGGTGCGCAGGATCTCTCCGGCATAGCTGAAGACGACCGATTTCCCCACGTTGGAACCGGGACCGGCGGCATTGATCCCGCCGGGATCGGCGGTCTGAAGCACATGGTTGGCGGCGCGAACCAGCTGCTGCGAATGGAGCTTGCGCGGAGGGAGCACGCGCTCGGCGGTGCAGACGTTGTGGCCGGCCACCCGGGTTCCGGCGGGACCGTCACCGACGTCCAGGGGAGCCAGGCTGGTGTTGTTGGCGGCCTCCTTGAGGTAGTTGGTCGGCCTGAGGGACTCGTACATCACGTTGACCAGCCGTCGGAAGTTCTGAACGTTTTCGATCGGGTACCCGTTCTCGACCGGAACCGCCGAGCCCCAGACGCCGGCCTGGGTATGGCAGCTCATGCAGTGGGTCCCGAGCAGGTTGCCGGTGTCGCGGATGCGGCGCTCCACGCTGGCGCCGCGAGGGCGGTTGGTCAGCCAGGCGTCCACCTGGGCCAGGTGGTCGTAGAGGCCCTGGCGCACCGCCATCCGGGGGTCCCGGTAGGGCGCCGGTTGCAGCAGCCGCAATTCGATCTCGTAGCCCGGCGCGTTGGCCTCCGCCCGCAGGAAGTAGACTCCGCCGGGTTGCAGCAGGCGGTTGACTTCGGATCGGTGGTCCTCGGACTGCTGGTGAACCCGCTCGTTGTCGTTGCGCCCCCGGGTGTATTCCACCAGCGGCAGCAACGCCATCTTGCCGGGGGCGGTTTCTTTCCGGTCCCGGGAGGGTTCGGCAGTGGCGGGACCGACCTCGTCGGTCGGGTTCGGAAGCGCGTAGAATCTGAGACGGGCGGCCAGGGTGTGATCGGGAAGCGTCAGGTTGCAGGTCAACAGCCGGGGCTCGGTGCCGGTGAACTCGAGGCGAAACCAGTCGTCGCCGGAACGGCCGACCTTGCCGTTGTCGAAATACTCGACGTCGTCGGCCCCGGCGGTTACCAGAACCCGCTGCACACCCTCGCCGTCGGGAAGCGGAATGGGCTGAGCCTGCTCGGGCGTATCGTTGGGTTCCAGTTCAAGGTGGAAATGAAGGTCGGGCGGCTCCTCGAGATCCAGACCCCTGACGCTGGCGAACAGGGAAACCTGCGCCCCGGAAGGCCAGGGCGTGTTGCGGGGGAAGGCATCCACCCGGGGTGCGGTCCCGGTTTCGCGCCAGCGGGGTCCGCCGAAGACCGGGTCTTCATCGATGACCGGGGCCAGGCTGAGGACATACCTTCCCGACACCGGAGCCCTGTAAATCAGGAAGACATCCGGATCCAGGGCATGGAGCACTTTTCTCCAGCGGGCGGTGGGCCGGGTGTATATGCCGAAGACATCGGGCTCTCTCCCGTCCTGGGCGGAGCCGGCAGTCTCTTTGGAGACGTCGGCGCCCTTGGCCCCATTGGGGTTTTCCAAGTGCCAGCTCACCGCTACCCGGCCGTTGGGCGGCAGGAAGGAGGGACTGGAGACGGCCACCGAAATCTCACGGACTTCGCCGCGACGCAGGTTGAAGGTCCTTTCCCACCGGCTTTCGGATTGCAGGGAGACCTCCACCCGGTCGGCGCCGGTGTCGGCGGAAACCCTATCCGCTCGACCGGCAAGCACGCCCACGAGAACCAGAACGGCGGCCACTCCACCAGCTCCGCATTTCCCGATGACTCGTAGCTTGTCCATGGTTGTTTCCCGTGGTTTTGACATCCCTGAAGACTGGACCCACTTCTTCGCGCGTCGGGCGAAGCGGTGGAACACTGCCGTCATGGCTTCCCGCTGAGGGAGAATTCGATCCAGTTCAGGTAATTCTGGGAGCCGTCCACCACTTGCAGAGCAATCACTTCCGGAACCGCATAGGAGTGGAGACGGACCACCTCTTTCTCAAGGTCGGTCAACCGCTCGCGAGAGGTTTTGATCATGACCATGACTTCGTTGTCCTCGACCACCTTGTCTTCCCACCAGTACCAGGAACGAACCCCGGGAACCAGGTTGACGCAGGCCGCCAACCGCTTGGCCACCAGTTGCCTTCCGATCTTCCCGGCCTCCTCCAGGCTGGAGCAGTTGACCAGCACCACCACCTTGTCTGTCATGGCTGTCTCCTCGCCCCGGGGACTCCGTCGAGACCGGGAAGCAGTGCCGACCCGGCTAACGGAAACCGGCCAAGGGGATGTTCATTATATCCGTTTTGGGCTAGACTAGCTTCCTGCTTTGCCGGCCAATTACAGCGAGCGATGGCAGCTTCATCGCAACGCAACCGGTCGGAGGGGAATGACTGCCTGCTTCCGGTCGGGAGCAAGAGGGACAATCTTGGTTTCCAGGAAAGCATCCAGGAAAAAATCCTCCCGGTTGAGATCCATACTGGCGGTCATTATGGGGCTGCTGTTGCTGGGCTTGGCGGTGCAGGCCATTTTCGGTCCGACCGGCCACTTGGAAATGCAACGCCTGGAAGAGGAAAACCAGTCCTTGACTCGCGAAAAGGAAGCCCTCGAATCGGGAAATCGGCAGGTGATGGGAGAGATCGAGTCCCTGAAAACCGACCCCGCCACCATCGAGAAAATCGCTCGTGAAGAGTTGGGTTTGGTTCGAGAAGGCGAAATCAAGATCGTCACCAAGCCTGACCCCCGGGATTCCCCCGGCGCCGCGGCCAGCGGAACCGACCCGGTGGCCCTGCCCGGGGACCCGCCTCCCCAACAAACTCCTTGACTCCCAACCCCCCGGAAAATAAGATTTCGGGGCGGGGTGGAGCAGTCTGGTAGCTCGTTGGGCTCATAACCCAAAGGTCGCGGGTTCAAATCCCGCCCCCGCAACCAATACTCCCTCCTAGGCGCCTCAACGACCGCTTTTCTCCCTGGCGTCTCCCCTTCTGGCGCGAACTCCCCGCCCAGACCGGCTCACGAAATTACAGCACAGAGTTTGCACGGTCAGTCATGCTGACCGGTCTAAATCCGCTACTGTGCTAGTATCCTCACAAAAGGGCATTCAATGGCCACGACTGGTTTCGACACTCTGAAAGTCAGCCAGGATCTCAAGGCCGCCGGCTTCAACGAAGCCCAAGCCGGAGCCATCGTCCGATCCATGGCCGGAGCCTTCCAGGAAATGGTTGCCACCAAGTCCGACTTCGGAAAATTGCAGGCCTCCACCACGGCCGAATTCGCCGCTGTCAGGACCGATATCGACAAACTGCAGGTCTCCACCAGGGCCGAATTCGCTGCCGTCAGGACCGATATCGACAGACTGCAGGTCTCCACCAGGGCGGACGTTGACAAACTTCGGACTTCGACCACGGCCGAATTCGCCGCCGTCAGGGTCGAAATCGATAATCTGCGGGCTTCCACCACGGCCGACATGGCCGGACTGCGGGCCTCCACCAAGGCCGACATTGCCGACCTCAAGGCCGAGGTCTTCAGGGCCTTGTGGATTCAGGGAGCCGGAATCGTCGGCATCCATCTGGCCATCGGTGGATTGCTGTTTGCCGCTATCCGATTCCTGGATTAGTCCTCTCCTGCTTGTCTGGAACGCCCCTTTTTCGCCCCTCATGAGCCGCCCGGTGGTATGGGACGGCGGCGCACCCAGGTGAAAAGTGAAGAGTGGTCAGCGGAAGGTGCTGGGATAGGCAAGCGCCTGATGAGCCGGTTGCATTATTCTCAATGACCGTGCCGAGATCCACAAGACACTGGACGGATCGATCCCAGTCTTATTTGAAGGACTGTGCCGAGAGCGACACGATGCTTGGCGTGTCGACCGAGTAGCTCTTCACTCTCCACTCTTCACTCGTCTCAAGCATCCCTGTTTCGCCCTGTAAGATCCGTCCCGTCGTCGCGGAAGGGGGGCGGCTAATCTGATACGACCCGGTCAGGTAACGGCTTCCAATGGGGATGGGTCTGCGCCCTCATCTTATCCAACTGCCGGTATCCTCATACCTCCCATCGCCATGACAGCGGACATGACGGACACGGTAATCAGGTGTGCTTTGACGCTCCTGCTGCTTGTCTGTGCTTTTGATGGATCCGCAGCCCAGTCGGGTCGGATTTCGGGCATGGTCGTCGATGAGACCGGCGCGGTGTTGCCCGGCGTCAAGGTCACTCTGAGCGGCGGTCCGGACACACCGCGCGAGGTGCAAGCTGACCCGGGTGGCCGGTTCGTATACACGGGCCTGGTTCCGGGCACCTATACGGTGACCGTCTCCCGGATCGGCTTCGGTGCGGCGAGGGTGGAGGGCGTCGCCGTCGGGACCAATCCGGTGGAACTGCCGGCCATAACCCTGCGTCTGGCCGCATTCGAGGAAGCGGTGGTCGTGACGGCCACCCGCTTCGAGGAGCCGACCCAGCAGGTGCCCATGAGCGTTTCGGCCGTGACCGGCGAAGATATCGAGCGGCGATCCATCGGGAACCTGACGGAGCTGGCGCGCTGGACACCCGGACTGACGGTGGTGGACCAGGGAGCGCGCGGCAGCAACGTGGTCATCGCCCGAGGCCTCAACACCGACTCGTTGAACGGGTCGGAGTTCAGCGGCAACAATTACAACAACGGTGTCGCCACCTATCTTGGGGACATTCCCCTGGCGGTCGATCTTCGGCTCAACGACATCGAGCGGGTGGAGGTGTTGCTGGGTCCCCAGGGAACGCTTTACGGCGCCGGCACCCTGGCGGGAGCCGTGCGTTACCTGCCGCGCCGGCCGGACACGGAGCAGCGTACTTTCGAGGTGCGAGGCGACCTGTTCGCGCTGGCCCACGGCGGCGCCCCGGGCTCGGATGCCGGCCTCACCTTCAACCTGCCGTTGGTTTCCCGCAAGCTGGCTCTGCGCGGCTCCATCGACCGCTATGCCGATCCGGGCTTCATCGACTACGACTACCTGCTGCGCAGGCCGGGCATCTCCGAACCGGAGCCGGACCTGAACGACTCGGAGGCAGTGGCCGAGAGCCTGAGACGTGAAGCGGATGCCAACACGGAGGAGACGATCTCGGCCCGGCTCTCCCTGCTGTGGGAGGCATCCCCTAGCCTGTCGGCCCTGGTGGCCTACCATCTGCAGGATCAGCAGGTCGGCGCGCGCCAGATCAATCACTCCCGGTCGTTCGACACCGGCCGCTATGTCTCCGCGCACCGCTTTCTGGAACCGAACGACCGCAGGAATCAACTGTGGAGCCTGGAGCTGACCTGGGCGCCGGGTGGCGCGGAATTGACCACCGCGGTCGGCTATTCGCGCTTCGCCGAGCAGGGGCAACGTGACCAGACGGACCTGCTGGTCCAGGCGTTCGGCATCGCGGGGTTGCTGCCGGGCGAGTTCCCGGCGCTGACCGAAGCCCGGGAGATTGACCCGGGAATCTCGGTCACCGACCTGACATCGCAGTTTCGATCCTTTGCCGCCTATACCCGCGAGGATGAGCGGGAGGAGCGCTTCAATTGGGAGACGCGGCTGGTCTCGACCAGCGAGGGGCCGTGGGGGTGGGTCGGTGGCCTATTCTTCAACAACTACGACAGCAGCGGGACCAGCTTCGAGTTTACGCCGGGACTGACGGAATTCTCGGGGGTAACGCCGATCCTGGGCGGAAATCCAGCGTCCGAGGCGGTCGAGTACTACTCGCTCGGGAACAGCACCGTGGGAGAAAGGGCGCTTTTCGGGGAGATATCTCGGGACCTGGGCAAACGGTGGCGCCTGACGGCCGGCGGGCGCTGGTTCGGTTACCGCGTCGAGACCGGCAGTCTTACCGAGTTCCCTTACACGCCCATTTACAACTCGCCGTTCACCGACTATGAGTCCAACGACCGCGGCATGTTGTTCAAGGCGAGCCTCAGCTATCGTTTCAACGAGCAGTCGAATGCCTATTTCACCCGCTCGGAAGGGTACCGCATCGGCGGCGGCAACAACTTCCGGGTTTGTACCGACGA
The DNA here is from genome assembly GCA_028875575.1 of Acidobacteriota bacterium. Taxonomy (NCBI): domain Bacteria; kingdom Pseudomonadati; phylum Acidobacteriota; species Acidobacteriota bacterium. Next base: position 8,203 of record JAPPDF010000033.1, on the reverse strand, counting down.
AGAGATTGCCCTTCTCACCGACGCGGATCCCGACAACGACCCCCCGCAGTCGGGGTGCATCTATGAGGAACAGGCGCTGATCCGGCCCGATACCACCACCAACTACGAGGCCGGCATGCGCCGCTCCTGGCGCGACGGGCGGTTCAGCGCCAGCGGCACGCTGTTCCACGTGGACTGGAAAGACATTCAGGTAGCGGGGCTGACACCCTTCAGCTCCCAGCCGATCACGCTGAACGGTGGCGGAGCCGTGAGCCGCGGCATCGAGTTCGCGGGGGCGGCCGGTGTGACGAGCGGTGTGCGCCTGCGCGGATCGTGGTCCTACACCCATGCCGAGTTGAGCAAGGACTCGCTTGGCTTGCTGGACGGTGGCGCCGACGCCTTCAAGGGCGACCGCCTGTCGGGGGCGCCGCGACATCAGGGCAGCCTGCTGGCCAGCTACACCAGGCTGCTCGGAGACAAGACCGTGCTTCAGTTGCTGTACGGCTACACCTACGTGGGTGACGTGCTCACCCGGATCGGCTTGCGCGCCGGCGGCGAGAGGCTGCCGGCCTACGATCTCCACAACCTTTCGGCGTCGCTCTCGAGGAACGACTGGACCCTCACTTTCTATGCCGATAACCTGCTCGACGAGTACGCCGTCACCGGCGTGCGCCAGACCCCCGGCCTCATCGGCCGAACCAAAGAGGGATTCCGGTCACGGCGCTACTTCTCCAACGTCCTTGCCCCGCGGCGTGTTGGCCTGCGCATCCGTTACACCCTTTGGTAGGTTTCCGGCCATCGATCGCAACTGACCCCCTGCCTGATATCGAGAGTGGCGGGCTGGCAATCAGGCTGAGCTTTCAGGGTCGGTGGTAGCCATGAACGGGACATGTCCTTCCGGGCCACCTCCTACCTGGCCGGGCGCTGCAGGATGGACACAAGCTCCTCTCCGCCGAAAGTCGTCCTGGACACCGTCATTCCTGCCAGCTTGAAACCGTTCTCGCCCTCCAGAGTCAACTCCTTCTGCAAGGTGGAAGTCCTCTTTGTCGCGAGCAGCTTGTACTCGTACCTGGCCTCGCCGGCTCCGTCGCGCTCCATGATCACCACCGTCTCCTTGCCGCCAAAGGTAGTTTCAAAGACGGTCTGCCCGGCATGCTCAAACCCCTCCCCGGCAGCCTGGTTCATTTCCTTCTCCATGGTGGAGGTGCGGTTGGTGGCCAACAGCTTGTATTGATAGCTTCCGGAAGCGCTTTCCCGTCCCTTCTGCATGATGACCACGACTTCGGAACCCCCGAATGAGGTATCTCCCCCCATGACTGCTGCCAGCCGGAAGCCCCGTGCCGCAGCCTGGTTCATTTCCTTCTCCATGGTGGAGGTGCGGTTGGTGGCCAGAAGCTCGTAGTCGATACGGTCCGGATCTCCGCTTGCCGTTACGGTGCCTACGCACAAAAGGAAGCCGACCAGCAGCATCAAGGGTCTCGACCGTTCTTGCCGCGATCCTTTGTTTCTGTTCATTTGCCTTCTCCTATTGTTTGGGTGGTGACCCCAAGCGTGCTCCCTTCCGTTGCCCGGGTCAACCGGCCTTTTTAAGGTCACCCGATCTCAAGGGACAATGGGGCCAAAGCCGCCAAGTTTCCTCAATTTTCCAGGCGGGTGCAGCCCAACCTAGTAAACTGTTCCCGGTCCTGTTCCCCAACTCCAAGACGGAGGTAATCTGCGGGACAGGGTTCTTCGCGGGTGCAGGCGGTGGGAGCACACACCAGGGAGGCAGACATGGCGCTATTGAGAGAATACGTCCGCAGTATCGTCATTTTTGTAATGCTGGCGATCTTGGTCTCATTGCCGGCGGTGGCAGAGATCATTACGGTGTCGGTACCGTTCGTTTCTCCCAAGGGGGACTACGTCACGCAGCAGGAGGATTACCACACGTTCCGCATTCCCGGCATGATTGTTACGCAGGATGGGTCGGTTTTGGTGTTCGCGGAAGGACGCCGCGGAGACGGCAGCGACCCGCGTCGCGATGAGAACGCCCCCATCGACTTGGTGATGCGCCGGAGCACCGATAACGGTCGAACCTGGCAACCGATGGTTGTCATCGAATCCGGTTTCCGCCCAGGCGGGGACCTGCTCGATTTCGCCGACCCGACGCCGGTGCTCGATGCCAAGACCGGGACGGTGTTCCTGTTCTATGGACAAATGCCGGACATTGCGCCCCGTAATATGGCCTACGGGCAAAGCCCGGACTCCAAGGACGGCAACCACATCGTGTGGTTCCGTTCGAGCACCGATAACGGCCAGACCTGGTCGGACCGCAAGCAAGTGGTCTATCCGGACGAACCGCACGAGACCAGTGACGGCCTCTATTGGCGTCAAGCCGAACCCGGTCCGGGCAGCGGCATTCAACTTCAATGGCAGGACCAAAAAAGATCGCGCAACGGCCGGCTGATTATTCCAGCCAAGCGCGGCGGATCAAGATCACCAGACGGACCGGTTACCGTTGAGCCGTTCGTCTATTATTCCGACGACCACGGTAAGAGCTGGCAGGTCGGCAACGTCACACCGGGGCCTGATGCCAACGAGGATGAAGTCGTCGAGTTGATCGACGGCAGAGTGCTGCTGGACGCTCGGCCAGAAAGCGGCAAGTTCCGCCGGCGCCATATCAGCACCGATGGCGGTGTCACCTGGGGGCCCGACAATCCGGACACCATACCCATCACGGAAGTAGACGGCTCTCTGGTCCGCTATTCCGCCAAACGCGCAGGTCACGACCGCGATCGCATCCTTTTTTCCGGACCGCGCGGGGAAAACGGCCTCAACCGCAACAACATCACGGTCTGGACCAGCTACGACGAAGGAAAGACCTTCACCAATCCGGTTCAACTCAACAACGGATTCGCCGCCTATTCGGTCATGCAACGATTGGCCGACGGCACCATCGGCATGGTGGTGGAAACAGCGAAGGGTGCGGCCGACAGGTACGGCGAGATCACCTTCTACCGGTTCGACCTGGCCGAGTTGGAAAGCGGGTCCCGGCGCCCGTAGGCAACGGCTGGCAGCCCGCCCGTTTCGAGCGGAGCGACGTGTCCAAGCCGGCCTGCAGTTTCAATCCAGCAAGGGGATGAGGTTCGCAGGGAGGAAGAACGGTTCCCACCATGGCCACGTCCAGGCTCGATAAGGGCACACCGCCGGCTCCGATTCCTCGCACCTTCGCGGAATATGTAAAGTCCTTCGGTCCGGGATTCGTGGTCATTCTGACCTGGCTGGGTTCCGGAGACATCCTCTCGGCCGGCATTTCCGGAGGCAACTACGGCTACGCGCTCATGTGGGCCATGGTGTTTGCCCTCCTGATGCGGTTCTTCTTCGTCACCACCATCGCCAAGTATCAGCTCTGCAATCCCCACGGAGAAGGGGTGCTGGACGGCCTGGTCCGTCTCCACCGCTGGTACGCCCCCTTTCTGCTGGTGGTGGCCGTGGTCGTCGCTCACATCAATGGGACCTACATGGTGGCCGGTGTCGGGGAGATCATGGTGGAGCTGACCGGCCTGGGACGCGAGTGGCAGTGGGCGTTGGTCTGGGTCGTGGTCGGGCTGGCCATTATTTTCCGGCCGGTGTACGCCCGTGTGGAATGGGTGTTCAAAGGGTTCATGGTCCTGATGACGGTCTCGCTCCTCGGCACCGCCATATGGGTCGGACCCAACCTGGCAGGCATCCTGAAGGGTGTCCTAACGCTCCAGCTTCCGGCCACGGAGGGTCCCTTCGGCGCCATGGTGGTGGCCATGGCCATGGTGGGGGCCGTAGGGGGCTCGCTGATGAACCTGGTCTATCCCTATTTTCTGGAACAGAAGGGTTGGCGCGGTCCGGCCTACCGTCGGGTGCAGACCTACGACTTCATGCTGGCCATGGGCGCCATGATCCTTTTCAACCTGGCGGTCTGGACCCTGGGGGCCGAACTGGTGCACGCCAGCGGCAGCCGCATCGGGACCCTGGACGACCTGACCGGGCTGCTGGGAATCGTGCTCGGCAACGGGGGTCGGCTGCTGTTCTTCCTGGGTCTGTTCGGCGCCGTCTACACCTCGCTGCTCGGCTGCGGCCTGGGCCTGGGCTGTCTGGCAAGCCACGCCTACCGGCGCTGGCGGACCCCGGAAGCAACCCCCACCGACCACCGCCTGCATCCCGTCTACCGCTTGGTGGCGGTCTGGACCCTGGTCTCGCCGCTGGTCTGGGTCTTCACCGAGCGAGCCGACTTCGTCAGGCTGACGCTGCTGGTCAACACCCTGATGGTGGTGCTCATTCCGGCCCTGGCCGGGGGCCTCTGGTGGATCACGGCCAGTCCCCGCCTGATCGGCCCGCGCTACCGCAACCGCTGGTGGGAGAATCTTCTCATGGGATTTCTGTTCGTTCTGGCGCTGTGGGGAGCGGTGGAGTCGATCAAGTCGGCAGCGGAGATGCTGGATTAGGCGAAGTTGTCCCCAGCGGCGCCAAGCAGGTAGACTGCTGAAGTTTGAAGTTTGAAGGGTGAAGAGTGGTCGGCCGAGGGTTTTGGGAACGGACTGTGCTTATTTGAAGGACGGCGCCGAGGCTGACACGGTGCTTTGCGTGTCGATCCGATACCTATCCACTGGTCACTATCCACTTGTCACTTAAGTGCGCCCCCGTCCGACATGACGGGTCGGCGGATGCAGAGTGAAACAGGGGTAATTCAGACAGGGCATCATGCGGATTTCGATCGATCAACTGGTTCAGGAATTCCTGATCAACGGCTACGTGGTCTTTGAGGATTTCATTCCCACAGCCAAGGCCGAGGCGCTTCACGCGGAGCTGCTGCCTATGCTGGCGAAGGTGCGGGCCCTCAATTCCAGGGTCCTGAGCGGGGATCTGGACACGGGCCGCGGCCGAGTCACCGAACCGCTGCGCTACAAGATCGAAACCCCCTGGAGGATGCCCTTTTCCGATCCCGCCCTCTATGAGAACGCCACCGTCCTGCAACTGCTTGAACGGCTGTGGGGGAGCAGAGATTTCCTGATCAGCGACTACATCTCCTACCATCCCTGCCCGGGTTGCGGCGTCATGAACTGGCACCGGGACGGGGAGCTGTTTGCGGCCAACGTGGTGTTGCCGGCCTTTCCCTCCCTGTCACTGAAGGTCGCCCTGGTGGATACCAACAACCAGAACGGCAGCTTCGAGCTTCTGCCCAGCACCCATCACTGCGGCGTGCCCGAGTTGAGCCACGTGCCGGGTTCCGGCGGCGCCCACAACCTCAACCGCTTGATCGAGTCGGGGCGTTATCCGTCCAGGATGCGCCTGAATCTGAAGCGCGGCTCGGCCTACATCTGCGATGCGCGGGTGATCCACCGCGGGACGCCCAACCGCTCCGACCACGTGCGGATGGAGCTGGACATCGGCTACCGGCTTTCCTGGTATGATCCCCGCAACCATCCCATCGGGATGACCCATCGGGACTTCGAGGAGCTGTCGGAACGGGGGAAGCAGTTGCTGAGCCTGAGCCAGAGGCTGGAAGCCCTGATTTGAAGGGCCACGCCGGGGACCGCAAACCGGCAACGGCCATGATCCTATTACCCGACCAGGAGGCCGTTAAGCCATGAACCAGATCGAGAAGATCAGAGACCAGTGGAAGCGGGGAGAGCTCTCCCTGGGCACGGCGGTCGCCCTGACCGACGCGGCCGTGAGCGAGCTGTTCGGGGAGGCGGGCTACGATTTCGTGTGGATCGATTGCGAACACTCGGCCCTCAGCTACTCCCAGGCGCTGGACCACATCCGGGCGGCGCGAGGCGCGGGCGCCGCGGCTTTTGTGAGGGTCCCCTCCAACGATCCGGTGGTGATGAAGCCCTACCTGGAACTGCATCCCGCCGCCGTCATCGTTCCCCGCATCGAAAGCCTCCAGGATGCGGAACGGGCCGTGGCCGGCTTTCACTACCCGCCTCGGGGCTCGCGCGGCTTCGGTCCGGCGCGGGGGGTGCGGTTCGGGGCGGTGGCGCCGCCGCAGTACCTGGCCGAGATCGACCGGAACATGATGCTGGTGCTCCAGATCGAGCACATCCGGGCGGTGGATCAGATCGACGCCATCCTGGAGCTTCCGGGCGTGGACAGCATCGTGGCCGGACCGGGCGACCTGAGCGCCAGCATGGGACTGGGCGGCCAGGCCGGACATCCGGACGTGACTGCCGCCTGCGAAAAGATCTACCGGGCAGCCATCCGGAAGGGGATCCCCGTCGGCCATTCCACCGGCTTCGACCCGCAGGGCATCCGGCGCTGGCTGGCCCTGGGGCTCTCCTGGATCGCGGTGGACGGCGACTGGATCACCCTCTACCGGCACGCCTCCGAGGTCGCCAGGCGGATTCGAGAGATCCATCCCTCCTCAAGCTCCTGAACCTCCGGCAGATGAAGGCGAAAAGGAGTGATCCACTAAGGGCCGCGAAGGAACTTGAGGTCTCCCGTAAACCCCCGCTTGATCGTGGAGCCCGTCCACGTCCCGCAGCGTAACGTCTTGTCCTGTTAATCCTGTCTATCCTGTGCATCGATGTTCAATAATGCAGCAAACCGAATTAGCGGGACATAGCTCCTGCTCCCGTTGGGTCATGCACTTCCGTTGTTTCACTTTGTAGGATTCGTGCCGCTCTGTGGACTGGGGGCGTGGCTAACCTGTAGCTCGATCCGCCGTGCCGCTGCCCCCATGACATCCGCCGGGCGGGATCCGGCCGCTACCTTTCCCTGAGAAAACCGCCATGCCGCTTGAGGTTCCCACCGCAGTCGAGACTGCCGCCTTCCACCGGCTCGAATGGCTGGACTACTCCATGATCGGGGCCTATTTCACGGCTACCGTGTGGATGGCGATCGTCTTCTCCCGCCGGCAGCACTCCGCGGAAGAGTACTTTCTGGGGGGGCGGCGCATGCCCTGGTTCGCCGTAGGGCTGAGCCTGATGGCCACCCTGACCTCCACCGTGAGCTACCTGGCCACGCCGGGCGAAGTCATCAAGTACGGGATCATCGGCGCCATGGGCGGTCTCGTCTTCTATCCCTTCATCTACCTGGTGATTGCCTACGGGCTGATCCCGGTTTTTCTGCGCCTGCGGGTCACCAGCATCTACGAGTACCTGGAGCAGCGGTTCGACGTCGGTACCCGCATGTTCGCCTCGGCCGTCTTTCTGGTGGTTCGGCTGAGCTGGATGGGGCTGGTGCTCTTCTCTTCGACCATGGCGCTGGCCCAGATCACCCAGCTGGATCGGCTGCTCATCCTGGCGGGCATCGGGCTGATCGCGGTGGTCTATACCACTCTGGGCGGGATGCGCGCCGTGATCTGGACGGACGTGGCCCAGTTCTTCATTCTCTTCGGCGGCGCCCTCTTCACCGTTGCCTACGTGGCTGCCGAAACGGGAACCGGCCCCGGCGCCTGGTTGGAGTCCATCGCGGCAGCCGATCGGCCCGGCCAGCCCATTTTCAGCTTCGATCCCTTTGAACGGGTCACGCTGGTGGGGATGGGCCTGCTGGGCTTCTTCTGGTACGTCTGCACCTACGCCGGCGACCAGGTAGCCGTGCAGCGGCTGATGTCCACCGCTTCGGCACGATCGGCCCGGTGGTCCAGCGCCTGCGACCTGATTTCGGGCTTGCTGGTGACGCTGGCTCTGGTGGCTGTGGGCATGGCTCTCTACGCCTATTACCAGGGCCAGCCCCCGGCCGATGCCGACCAGGCCTTTCCCTATTTCATTCGTTCGCAGCTTCCGCGCGGCCTGGCGGGGCTGGTGGTGGCGGCCCTGTTCAGCGCCGCCATGTCCAGCCTGGATTCGGGGATGAATTCGGTGGCCACCGTCATCAGCGTGGACTACGTGGAACGCTGGCGTTCCACGCCGCTGGCAGCGGGGACTCAGCTCCTGCTGGCCCGCCTGCTCACGGTGGCCGTGGGGCTGTCCTCGATCTTGATGTGCCTGGTGCTGTTTCTGATTCCGGAAGGCATCCGGGGCAATCTGCTGGAGCTTGCCCAACGGGTGAGCAGCTTCCCGGTGGGCGGACTGGGAGGGTTGTTCCTGGCGGCCATCTGGGTGAAGCGCTGTACCGGCCCCATAGCCGTTCAGGCCACCTGCGCGGGCATGCTCTTCGGCCTGGTGGTCGGCTGGGGGCACACCTTCGGCGTCTTTCCCGAGGAGCGGCCGCCCTCCTTCATGTGGATTATTCCCTCCTCCTGCCTGGTGACGCTGTTCTACGCGGTGGT
>JAPPDF010000032.1 GCA_028875575.1 Acidobacteriota bacterium | reverse complement strand
TTTCCCGGTGGAACCTCCATCGGAGATGGTAATCCTATTTCTGAGACAGGACACTCACCGTGAAGAGCGTAAAATATTCCAAATACACGGGGATGGACTGGGACTCCCTGAGTCTGGAGGAGCTGCTCAACCACCTCTCGGACTTCCTGCTGCAGAGCGGATACCTCCAGAATCCCTACGGTCCGCATCCCTTCGACCAGGACCACAACCTGCAGAACCTCCACGACGCCATCCTGGAAGCCCTGCTCAACCAGGACATGCTGTCCGAGGAGATGCTGGAAAAGCTGATGCAGGGTTCCGGCGAGGACCTGGAAGCCAGGCTGTCCGAGTTGGTTCAGAAGCTGATCGAGCGCCTCGCGGAAGAAGGATACCTCTCTCTGTCAGAGCAGACGCAGGCCGAGGGCGGTGTTCCAAACCCCAGGCCGGGTCATGAGAGCGGCCAGTCCGGCCGGGCGCGCTTCGAGCTCACCAACAAGAGCCTCGACTTCCTGGGGTACAGGACCTTGAAGGACCTGCTGGGCTCCCTGGGCCGAAGCCAGTTCGGACGGCACGATACACGGGAGATGTCCACCGGAATCGAAGCCAGCGGAGCCTCCAGGAACTACGAATTCGGAGACACCCTGAACCTGGATGTCAGCGGCACGCTGCTGCAGGCCGTCCGGCGCGAGGGGCTGGGAGTGCCCTTGAAGCTGGACTATCCCGACCTCCTGATCCATCAATCGGAGTACCAGAGCTCATGCGCCACCGTCCTGATGCTGGACTGCAGCCACAGCATGATTCTCTACGGCGAAGACCGGTTCACCCCCGCCAAGCGTGTGGCCATGGCCCTGGCCCACCTGATTCGGACCCAGTACCCCGGGGACTCACTCAACCTGGTCCTGTTCCACGACTCCGCGGAAGAGCTACCCCTGAGCCAACTGGCCCGCGTCCAGGTGGGACCCTACTACACCAACACCTGCGAGGGGCTGCGCCTGGCCCAACGAATCCTGGCCCGACAGCGCAAGGACATGAAGCAGATCGTCATGATCACCGACGGCAAGCCTTCGGCCCTCACCCGGGAAGACGGCAGGATCTACAAGAATTCCTTCGGCCTGGACCCGGTGGTGGTCCGTGAGACCATCCGGGAGGTCGCCGCCTGCCGCAGGTCCGGCATCATGATCAACACCTTCATGCTGGCCAGGGATTACGAACTGGTCAGCTTCGTCAAGAAGGTCACCGAGATCTGCCGCGGCAAGGCCTACTTCACCACTCCCTACACCCTGGGCCAGTACCTGCTGCTGGACTACATGCAGAACAAGGCCAAGACCATCCACTGACTGCCGGCCGTCAGCCGGAAGCATCCCTCACACCGCTCTCCTGCATTCAACTGGATTTCGCCGAAACGATCATGCTATAAGGTCCATCCAAAGTCCCACCCCCTCGGAGAGGTGCCGGAGTGGCTGAACGGGGCTGCCTGCTAAGCAGTTGTACGGGGAACCGTACCGCGGGTTCGAATCCCGCCCTCTCCGCCAGAGGTTCCGCATGAAACTCAGTTCTGCTACTTCAGTCGGCGGTTGAGACGGATGGCCTTGAAGTGGGGTGAGCGGGCGATTACGGACAACTGAGCGCCGGTGGCTTCGGCCACAAAGGTTCTTGAAGCTTGCAGCCAGCGCGGGGGAGACTCGAGAACCGTCTCCAGGAACGCATGGGTCTGGGCGGCTTTCCGTTCGAGTGCCGAGAGATCCTGCGGGGCTTCGGGCATGACACTCTCGGGAGCGAGGCTCCCGGCACCGCCACCGGTCGATTTTCTCACTCCGACCACTTGTGGGGGAACGTCAAGCTCAATGATGACACTGGCCTTACGCTCCAGTTTTTCACTGGCCATGCGTCGCAGTTCTTCGTCCTGAAGCTTGTCCAGCAGATTAGTTTTGCGCACGACAGTCCTCGCTGGGCTATCTTACTCATTATACTGCGGCATTCCACTCAGAACCCCTTTTCCCTGGCGAATCCGATCGCCTGCAGAATGTCGAGTCGCCCGAACCCGAAACGGTGATCCTGCCCGATTTCTCCCAGCTCTTCAACCGACCCGGTGAGCAGATCCTGAATCAGGAATGCACGGTTGGTGGGCGCCACACGTTTCCTGATGGAAGTAGCGCTAAGCAGCAGCGCCATGGCGCCGGCAACATGAGGGGTTGCCATGGAGGTTCCGTTGAAAGCGGCCCACTTGTCACCCGGCACCGAAGAGTAGACCGCCACCCCCGGAGCGGAGATTTCCGGTTTGGAATAGACAAGAGGCAGATTCTCCGGGGAAACGAAGTTGGACTCCCGGATGACATGGGTTCGACCTCCGCTGAATGCGGCAGCGCAGTCTCGATAGTCGGTCGCTCCCACGGAAAACGAAAGCAGATCGTTGCCGGGCGAGCCGGTGATCTGTTGACCGTCATTTCCGATGGCCGTCACCACCGGAATTCCGGCCCGCAGCGATGTCAGGATCGCCTCGGTATAGGTGCTGGGGACCTCAGGGCCCAAGGTCATTCCACCCAGGGACATGCTCAGCACATCGACCCCGCGCTCAACCGCCCAATCGATTCCGGCAAGAACCTGAGCGTCCGTCCCACCCTTGGCTCCGTCCAAGGCAATGGCTACCGCCAGTTTGGCGTCCGGCGCCATGCCGATCCAGCGGCCGCTGGCCCTCCCTCCGGCAATGGTGCCGGCGACATGTGTTCCATGCTGAGCCGTGTCATGCGGTTGGGAACCGGGGACATCCTCTCCATTGGCATCGAATTCCGCCCAGTCCACCACCTTCCGTTGCAGGTCGGGGTGGCTTGCATCCACACCGGTATCCAGTACTCCGACCTTGACTCCTTTCCCACTGGCTCCGTAAGCCCCTCGGGCAGCCAGTCCTCCAACGGCATGAATCCCCCAGGCGCTGGCCCTGTTCTCGAGCACTCTCGAGGGAAGCGCTTTCAATTCCACCAGGCGAGGCACATGCAGTGTTCGGTTCGGGTAGATGTCTCCAATCAGCAGCTCGTCCACCAACCGATTCAACCTGGACAGGTCATCCTTGGTCATTTGCAGGACCACGCATTTCGAGGTCCAGAAAGATCTGGCGCCATGGGTTCCCTGCTTGAGCTTGAGCAAGCTCGAGACCAGAGGCCTCAATGACCTGAGACCCCTGGACCGAAGACCCCGCTTGCTCACCTGCCGAATGGCCGTGGCAGCTACCTGAGCCGCGACACCTCCTTCTTCCTCGGGTACATTTCCGGATCGATCGGAAGTGGTTTCTCCAGCGGTAACAACCAAACTCTCCAGGTGAACCGGCAAGATGTCCCGAGCGGACAGCAACAGCGCACGCCGCTGAATGGCGTGGGCAACCGCACCCAGGAGTGTTTCCTCATCCTTTTCCGAGAGCTTCATTCGCACGATGACGCTGCGGTGATTCCCGGATCCCTCGTCCAGAATCCTTTCCACCTGCCTGGCAAGTCGACGGGTCATTTCCCGATTCCCCCAAGAGTTCCATCAAGATTGCATGGATCGAAAGTCTCTGACAACCCGAAATCCAAAGAGTTCGGACTTGAGTTCCCGACCCGCCGACAATTCGCGAGACCCACGGGGCGGACGGCGCTCCCATCATATCCAGGCGTCACAGCAATAGACGACCATTGGAACCCGTTGCCGTTTCCCGGACGGCCAGGGGGCACACTTGATCCTGATCAGCCGCCCCCCGTCCCCGACGACGGGAGGGATCATGCGGAGTGAAACAGGGGCCCATTACGAACCTGGGAGACTGGGGCTCCCACCGGTTCGACTGCGGGCTGGATCTCCTTTCCGGCCATCTCGCCGATTCCGTCCCCCCCACCGGTTCGACTGCGGGCGGAGCCCTTGTCTTGTGCAATCCATTCATGGTTTACACAATAAACCGCATACATGGTTTACACGGCCAGTCTTCTTTATGTGTGGCTAAGCATATCTCCCAGAGGGTGGATGGGCAACGAGCGGGAGTGCTCCGCAGGGAGGGCGGAGCCCGACCGAAGGAGCACTCCCGGCTTCACTCCC
>JAPPDF010000031.1 GCA_028875575.1 Acidobacteriota bacterium | reverse complement strand
CCTCAAGAATCACTCCCCCCTTGAGGGGGAGTCGCAGAAGCCGAGCCGCAGGCGATGGCTGATGCGGTGGGGGGTAAGGCTCGGCTCCGGATCGTGCGACGGCGCGGCTGATACAGGGCGAAATAGCGGTGTTTCAGGTAAGCCCTCAGCGTTTCAGTCGGGTCTCCCGACACTATCCAGCCCTTTTCGGGGCATGGCATAATGGACCGGGAATTCCCTATGCAAGCCCTGGAAGAAAAGACCGCCGATCTACCTGTCGAACCGGGAGTGTACCTCTACAAGGACGGCCGGGGCGACATCATCTACGCGGGCAAGGCCAAGTCGCTGCGCCACCGGGTCAGAAGCTACTTCCAGGACTCCCGCCCCTCCGACATCAAGCTGGACCAGCTTCGCTCGGAGATCGCCGATCTCGAGTGCATCGTGGTCGACAACGAGATGGAAGCCCTGGCACTCGAGAACAACCTGATCAAGCAGCACAAGCCCAAGTACAACATCCTCCTCAGGGACGACAAGACCTACCCCTGCATCAAGCTGACCGTCAACGAACCCTTTCCGCGCATCCTGGTCACCCGCCGGGTCAAGAACGACGGAGCCCTCTATTTCGGACCCTTCTTTCCCGCCAGCCTGGCCTCACGGATTTTCAAACTGATGAGTCGGCACTTCCAGATCCGTACCTGCTCCATCGAAATAGACGGACGGCGGCCCAGGGTGTGCCTCGACTACCACATCAAGCGCTGCATGGGGCCTTGCGTGGCTTCGGTGTGCAGCCGGGAGGATTATGCCGGCAGGGTCCAGGATCTCAGGTGGTTCATGGAGGGAAAGCGGCGCGAACTCATCAAGAGCCTGCGCGGCAAGATGTTGAAGGCGGCCGATGAGGAACGGTTCGAGCTGGCGGCCCATCTGCGGGACATGATCCGGACCATCGACCAACTCTCCGAGCCCCAACGCATGTCTTCCAGCCGAACCGACGACGTGGACGTCTTCGCGCTCCATCGGGAGGAAACCAAGGCGGCCGTGCAGCTATTCCATTTGCGGAGCGGCCGCGTGGTCGACAGGCACCAGTACTTTTGGGAAGACCTGGCCAGCGGCGCCACCAACGAAGATATTCTGGCCTCGCTGCTCAAGCAGTATTACTTCGGCTCCAGTTTTACCCCCGACGAGGTCCTGGTTTCCTGCGGCTTTGAGGATCAATCCATCCTGGCTTCCTATCTTTCCAGCCGGAAGGGAAGAAAGGTGGTTGTCAAGGAACCCCTCCGCGGTACCAAGAAGCACCTCGTCGGCCTGGCCCAAAAGAACGCCCGGCTGACTTTCGACCAGCGCTTCCGGACATTGAACCCCGGCAGCCGGATGATCGGCGAGGCTCTGGCCGAGTTGATGGACCTGGAAAACCCTCCCCAGCGGATCGAGTCCTTCGATGTTTCCAACATTCAAGGGTCGGATTGCGTGGCCTGCATGGTGGTCTGGGAGGAGGGCCGAATGAAGAAGGCCGACTACCGGAAATTCATCATCAAGACGGTCAGCGGGCCCGACGACTTCAAGAGCATGGTTGAAGTCATCTCTCGCCGTTACCGCCGACTCCTGCAGGAACGCCGGGCCCTGCCCGACCTGGTCCTGGTGGACGGTGGAGTGGGACAGCTTCACGCTGCCGCCGCCGCGCTCGACGCTCTGGACCTGACCACCCAGCCTCTGGCCAGCATCGCCAAGAAAGAAGAGCTCATCTACGTCAGAGGCAGCGAGCGGGAGCCGATACGCTTGAACAGGCATTCTCCGGTCCTGCGGCTGATCCAGCGCATCCGGGACGAAACCCACCGCTTTGCCGTGACCTTCCATCGTCGGCGCCGCTCCGGACGAACCCTCACTTCGGTGCTCACCCAGATACCCGGGGTCGGCGACAAGACCGCCAAGCGGCTGCTGCAACGCTTGGGGAGCGTCCCGCAAATTGCCGCCGCGCCGCTGGACCGACTGATCGCCGAAACCTCTCCCCGCATCGCCAGGAACGTCTACGATCACTTTCGCCAACCGGCCGCCAGCGGCCGCTGGTCTCAGCAAGGGTGATTCAGTTGGAGTCGGCGGACACGGTCCGGCGTCCGCGCGGGCGGGTCTCGGCGGCCTTGGCCTGCTGGGCCAGGGCGGTGCCTTCCCGGAGGAGTTCGTGGATTCTCTGCAGGGTGCGGGCGATGTCGGTCTGGCGGGAGAAGCTGGCTTCGGGCTCGCCGGAAATGAGGTTGGCCAGTTTTTCGATCTCCTGCTCCAGGGACCAGTCGTGGGCTTCCCGCGAAACCAGGCCCTCTCTCAATAAACCGGTTCGCCGCTGCTGGTCGGAAAGAGAAGCCTTGAGCTTCCGGATCTCTTCCTGGAGAGTCTTCGATTCGTTCTGCTTTTCGGCGGTCAGTCGTGAGAGACTTCCCCTCAGTTCCTCCTGGCTCTGTCGGGCCAGATCCAGCCTGGACTCGGCCGAGCGGAGTTCCTGCTTCAACTGGAGGGAGTCTCCGACAGCCGCTTCCTTTTGCCGTTGCAGGGCCTCCAACAGCCGGCTCAATTCAGCCAGGCTTTCCCGGAATCCGGCAGCTGCCTCCTGCTGCCCCTGAAGCGCCGCTTCCAGGGACTTGGCCTGTGCCGCCAGTTCGGTCCGGCGACGGCCGGCGATCCGGCGATATTCCTGCTTTTGCTCCGCAAGCTGCTGAACCTGTGCCTGAAGATCCTGAAGCGACCGGGTTGCCACCTCCAGGCGGGCCATTCGATCCCTGGCCTCCTCCTGTGCTCCCTCCAATTCCGGTTGCAACCCGCGAATCAGGGAGTCCTGCTGCCAAAAGGAATAGGCCAGAAAAAAGAGCGCCAGAGCTACTGCCAGAACCGTCAAGGCACCGAACCGGCTGTGCACTCCCAGCCCGAACAGCCAGAACGCCGGTCTCTCTCTTCCCAGCCGGACCAATCCACCCACGGACAGATAGGCTGCCCCCAGTCCCAGCACGACCAGGACAATCGGCACCACGATTTCCATATAGGCTCCCCGTGGAAATTGGCCAAACTTGGCTCAGTCTGACACCCCTTTTCCCAATAGCACCGGTCAAACTACAGGAAACAAGCCCGATCTTGCAAGTAAAAGGCAATCCGCCCACAAGTGCGGGGCGCCCATTGGACGGCTCCGGAACCTGTGCTATGATGGGGCGTTTATTGTAGATAACCGCTTTTCAAACCTGTATTGACCCGGAGGATGGATGTACCCACTGGACGAAATCTCTTCCCTGCCAAAGCTGGAGCCCAAGTCCGAAGGAATCGAAACCCCACGCAAGAAGAAGCCGCGCGCCATCGCCGTCATCACCGAGTGCTGCACCGGCTGCGCCGGCTCCCCGGCCTGTGTCCCTTATTGCCCTGTGGCCAACTGCATGTTCTGGGTGCCCGACGAAGATCATCCTCCCTTTGGCCACATCGAGGTCGACCCGTTTCTCTGCATCGGCTGCAAGAAGTGCACCACCCAGGGCCCCGACGGATCCTTTCTGGACGGCTGTCCCTGGGACGCCATCGAGATGGAGCCCATCGACGAAGTCGAGGCCGTGGTCGGAGAGATGTCGATCTAGGGAATATCTAGAGGAACTTCCCCGGGATTTGCCAGGCCGGCTCTGCCCTGGATGGCGCTGATAGTGAAACCCGCCTGCTGCCGAACTCGATCGGACAGCATCGGATTTTCCGACAGAAAAGGCTGAATGAGCGGCAGGTCTCGCACTTCCCCGATGAAATACAAGGCCCGAAGGGCTTCCCACACCTGGTCTTCTTCAGGCGCCAGCGAGACCAGCGGCTGACCCGCCGACACCGTCGTTCCTTCCTCCGCCAGCAGCTCTTCCACGTACCCCGGCACGGCAGCGCGAACCTCCTCATGGGTCGCGGCATCCACCTGAATGCGAGCCACCAGGGCTCCCGCGCTTACGCTGTCCCCCTCGCTCCGCCGGAAGAGCAGTTCCCCGGAAGCCGGAGCCAGGACAGGCCGGCTGGCCAGCATGCCGAGCACCTCCTCCCGGCCGCTTACCTCCCCGAAAGCCACCAGGGACAGGGCGGCGTTGCGTCGAACCAGTGGATCGGCATCCTGAAGCAGTCGAGTCAAGCCGTCCCGGAATTCAACCGCGGCGGGGTCTTGCCCCATCAACCAGGCGACCGTCATTCGCACTTCAGGGGTCGGGTGCCCCGCCAGCTTCCGTACGTCGGGGTACCAGGCGGCCACGGCGTCCGGACCCGAATCGGTCAGTCGATGCGAGAGTTGCACCAGGGCATGCTGAATCTTGCGCGGCTTGGCGGCAGGATCCAGATTCTTGCGGATCTCCTCATCGGTCAGGGCAGTGCCGAACCAGGTCTGCTGCCAGAACAGGAAGGGGACCAATATCGCCAGAAACACGAAGGCCACGGCCAGGAGGTTGGCTCCCCAGCCGAGTCCGCGCCGCTTTGGGGGAGTAGGGGACGTTGTTGAATTACTGGAATGACTCGGATCGGCCGCTCCTGAATTGCTTTGATTCAACAACGTCACCTCCGCGCTCTGTACAAGTTATTCCAGCAATTCAACAACGTCCCCAGCGCTGCACGACGAATTCTGCAAAAGGCTCGGGAACTCAATGATAGAGCATCCAGTAGATGATCACCCCGGTCACGGAAACGTAAAGCCAGATTGGAAGAGTCCAGCGCGCCAACCGCTTGTGGGACTCGAACTGTTCATTCCAGGCACGATAGACAGTGACGGCGGCCAACGGCAGGATCGCGGCGGCCAGGACGATGTGGCTCAGCAAGATCGCATAGTAGACCGGCCGAACCCACCCTGTCCCGGTAAAGGCGACCGAGCCGACCTGAAAGTGGTAGATGAGGTAGGAAGTCAGGAAAAGGCCGGAGAATCCCAGCGCAGTTACCATGAACCGCTTGTGCATGGCGACACGCCGGCGACGGATCCAGTAGTACCCCCCCAGCAGGCAGCAGGCAGCGGCGGCATTGAGGCTGGCGTTGAGGGCCGGAAGGTCCGCAGGTTCAATCATACATCCCGACTGGAGGATTCCCTGCGGAAGGTGTAGACCAGGATGGTCCCCATGATGGCCACCGGAGGAGTCAACAGGAAGAGGATGGCCCGTCCGAGAGCGGAGATCGCCGGCTCCGGCTGAGCCTCGGCGGCTGTCTTGCACATGGCGCAGCCCTGGGCGGCCGCCTCCGGCTGCAGGAAGCAAACCAGCGCTACACCCGCCGCCAGAAACGGCCAGATCCTTCGCAAACGGCTGATGCAGATTTCAAGCATGGCGCAACCCGCCTCCCGTCACGGGCGCAATTCCAGCAACCGGAAGCTGTCGGGGAAAAAGACGGCCAGAAGACAGATGGTGACCACCATGGCGGGCATCAGCGTCCACACCAGGCTCCTCTTTTCGAACCGCAGGTGCATGAAGTAGGCGATGATCAGGGCGGCCTTGACCACCGAGAACCCCAGCAGCAGGATCAGCATGGTGATCACGTCCAGCTTGATGTATGCCAGAAACACTTCCACAAGGGTGACAAGCACCAGCCAGAACCACACCCCGAACACCAACCGGTTCCCCATCGGACTGTGCGCGCCGTGGTCCAGAACCAGGGGCACCTCCTTGCGAACCACGGGGTGAGCTTCGGGCTCCTCCGATTCCTTCCTCTTCGGGAGCAGCCGTTGCAGCAGCGGACTCAGTTCCTGGCTGCGCAAGGTCCAGTAGCCGTTGAGAAAGAACACCAGGGCCAGAACCATGCAGGAAATGGACAGGAACAGTCCGTCGAGTGTCAGCACGTCCTGGGGCGTCTGGCGCAGCACCACAAAGACGCATCCGGCTCCCAAGAGCAGGTTCAAGGCTAGCAGCAGCAACGTCTCAACCATCGGCGAATCTCCTCTCCTTCATTCCGCGCAGGTTTCAGGCTCCCATGTCGACGGACAGCAGGTAGACCAGGGGAAACACGAACATCCAGACCAGGTCCACGAAGTGCCAGTACAAGCCGCAGACCTCGACGTGTTCGGAGTGAAACCGCTTCCTGGCGACCCCCCCGGCGATCGCCAGCAGATAGACCACTCCGGTGAACACGTGAAACATGTGCATGCCGGTGATCCCGAAGAAAGTGGCTCCGAACAGCGGCGTCCCCCAGGGGTTCTCAGTCAGAGTCATCCCCTGGTTTATGAGCCCCATCCATTCCATGCCGTGCAGCACGATGAAGGCGGCGCCGAAAAAGGCCGTCCCCAGGATCCAGCGAATGGTCCATTTGCGATCGCCCCGCTGGGCCGCGTTGACGGCGAGCACCATGGTCAGGCTGCTCGACAGCAGAACGGCGGTCATCAACGTGGCAAAGACGATGGTCGGCCAGAAATGAAAGGGGGTCGGCCAGTCCGGGGTGGCTATCCTGACATAGCTGTAGCCGAACAACAAGGCGGAGAAGGTCAATGCATCGGAAACGATGAAGAGCCACATCCCCAGCTTGATGTGAGACACCGAGTAGGGCAGGGTTCCACCTCCCCACACCTGCAATCCCGTATTTTCCACGCGAGCGTCTGCCATCCGTGCTTACCTCCAGAAAAACAGCAAGACCAATAGATAAATCCAGAGTCCGTCCATGAAGTGCCAGTAGAGCGCCGTGACGTTCAATGAGGCGCTTGCCGGGACTCTGGCCGCTGAGTTCCAGGCCCTGGCCGTCAGGGTAGCCAGCGCCGCCATACCCCCCAGCAGATGCACGCCATGGACTCCCGTCAACAGGTAAAAGAACGAGCTATGGGGATTGCCGCTCAGGTAGATGCCCTGATCGGCCAATAGCCTCCAGATCCAGAGCTGGCCAACCAGAAAGGCCGCTCCCAGCAAACAGGTCAGGGCCATCCATCGCTTCAACTCGGCGGCGGCCGTGGCTCTCCGAGCCAACTCCAGGCTGAGGCTGCTCGCCAGCAGAATCACCGTATTGATCCAGACAAAGGGTGGCGCCGCCATGGCACGCCACTGGCTGTTGGTCCCCTGTCCCAGGATATAGGCGCTGCTGAAACCGATAAACATCATGGAAATCGAAGCCAGCGCCAGCCACATCCCCAACTGATAGCTGTCGGGACGGAGCCGCCTGCCGCCGCCTCCCCCCCTGCCGGATCCCCCCTCCGATCCTGAACCGCCTCCCGGTCCCCCCGGTTCCGGAACCCGGTTTTCCCTGTCGGTTTCCGGCTTGACTTCAGTGGGTGCGATGGCCACAGGCATGACCGAACCTCCGCAAGCGACCCGACGGCCACCCTATTTCGTTGTCTCGAGCGGCGGGTCGGTTTGCATCACGTAATCCCGGGGCGCCCCGGGGACCCCATACTCATAGGCTCCATGGTGAACCACCAGTTCTCTCCCGCCAAAGTTGTCATGAGGCGGCGGAGAAGCCGTGACCCATTCCAGGGTGGTGGCCTCCCAGGGGTTTTCGCTGGCCCTCTTGCCCTTGAACATTCCCCAGCAAAAATTCACCAGGAACAGGAGTTGGGCGGCCGCCGTCACGAAAGCCGCGAAGGTGACAAATTCCTGATAGGGTTGGAGCGGCTCCATGAACTTGAACTCGGTAGACTCCGCGTAGCGCCGAAGCTGACCCATGATCCCCATCAAGTGCATGGGGATGAAGATGGCGTTCACTCCGATGAAGGTCAACCAGAAGTGCAGCTTGCCCAGCCCCTCGTGAAGCATGCGCCCGAACATCTTGGGGAACCAGTAGTAGGTGGCCCCAAAAATTCCGAAGATGGCCGCCACCCCCATGATCATGTGGAAGTGGGCAACCGGGAAGTAGGTGTCGTGAAGTTGCACATCCACCGAGGTCTGCCCCAGGAAAAGGCCCGTGATGCCACCGGAGACGAAGAGCGAGACGAAGCCGATGGCGAAGAGCATGGCGGTGGTGAAGCGGATCTTGCCGCCCCACAAGGTTCCCAGCCAGTTGAAGGTCTTGATTGCCGACGGCACGCCGATAGCCAGGGTCAGGATGGAGAACACCAGGGCTGAAAAGGGACTCAAGCCGCTCACGAACATGTGGTGACCCCAAACGAAGAAACCCAGCATCCCGATGGCGAAGACGGCCACCACCATGGCATGGTAGCCGAAAATGGGCTTGCGGGCGAAGGTCGACAACAACTGGGAGGCCACGCCCATCCCCGGAAGGATGGCGATATAGACTTCGGGGTGCCCGAAGAACCAGAAGAGGTGCTGCCACAAGATGGGAGAGCCGCCCGAGCTCTCGATGACGGTGTCGCTCACCACCAGGCCGGCCGGGATGAAGAAGCTGGTTCCACCGAGCCGGTCGAGCAACAGCAGGATTCCGGCCGCCAGCAGCACCGGGAACGAAAGCAGGGCCAGGATGGCGGTGGTGAACCAGGTCCAGACGGTCAGTGGCATCTTCATCAGCGACATTCCCTTGGTCCGCATGTTGAGAACGGTGGTGATGAAGTTGAGGGCGCCCAGCAGGGAGGCAACGCAGAAGAGGGCTATGCTGATGATCCACAGGTCCTGACCCGACCCCAGCCCGGGTCCGGCCACCTCTCCCAGGGCGCTGAGCGGGGCGTAGGCCGTCCAGCCGGATATCGGCGCCCCTCCGGCAACGAAGAAAGCCGCAAACATCACCCCCATGCTCAGGAAAGTGACCCAGAAGGACAGCATGTTCAGCACCGGAAAGGCCATATCGTGGGCCCCGATCTGGATCGGCAGGAAGTAATTTCCGAAGCCGCCCTGTGGAGCCGTGGTCAAGACGAAGAAAACCATGATGGTGCCGTGCATGGTCAGCATGGCCAGGTAGAACTCGGGCGACATCACCCCGCCTTCGAACCCCACCGGAAAAATCTTCTCCAGCCAGGGCCAGGACTCGGCGGGCCAGGCCAACCGCAGCCGCATCAGCACGGAAAGCGCCAAGCCGGTGAAGACCGCGATCAGCGCCAGGAAGTAATACTGGATCCCGATGATCTTATGGTCTGTGCTGAATACCCATTTGCGCATAAATGTCGTCGGTGCCGGATGGACGGCAGGATGGGCTGAATCAGACATGAACATTCTCCCTTGTTGGCCGGGACCGCGGGCCGTTGGTTCGGATCAGAATTCGGCGCGCTCCTTCAGCCAGGCTTCGAATTCCTGGTCCGACATGACCATCAGGAACCCTTTCATCTTGTAGTGCTGCAACCCGCACAACTCCGCGCAGGCAATTTCATATTCCCCCGTCTTCAGCGCCTTGAAATGCCCCGGGATGGCCAGCCCCGGAGTCGTATCCTGCTTGAAGCGCAGGGCCGGCACAAAGAAACTGTGGGTGACGTCCTTGGAACGAAGGGTGAGCCGGATATCGCGGTTCACCGGGACTGCCATGCGGTTGAGGGTGACGACGTCGTCGTTGGAAGCAGGATCGCGGGAGTCGAGTCCCACCGGGTTCAACTGGTCGTTGATCAGGCGGGTGGCGGTTTTTCCGAACTTGCCGTCGGGACCGGGATAGCGGAAGTTCCAGGCGAACTGCTGAGCCGTGACTTCAACCTGGACGGCATCCTCGGGCATATCCTCCAGATGAAGACCGATCCAGACGCGCTGACCGATGATGGCCAGGGTCACAAAGGTGACCAGGGTGATCAGGACGGTCGCCACCTCGACCTTGGCGTTGCCGTGCGTATAGACGGCCCGCGCGCCGGACCGGTCGCGGTACCGCCACACGTAGTAGCCGAGAGCCACCTGAGCCAGAATGAAGCCGATGGCCACCACAATCAGGGTAAGGTTGAACTGAGCGTCCATGGCATCGCCGTGCTCGGAGATTTGCGGCGGGAACCATCCGAACTCCCCCGTAAACAAGACCACGGACGCCAGCACAATCGCCCAGATCAAAACCGCCAATGCAAGCGCCATAAAAGAATCTCCTTGGTCGATGCTCACTCAGCCCGGGCTGAGGAGAATTTCAAACTCACCCCTTGTCGAGCACCATCATCAGGTAGAGCAGCGGAAGGTAGATGACGGTGACGTGGAGCAACCGCCTGGCCTGCTGCTTGGAGCGTTGGGCGTAGGCCCGCCAGGCGAAATAGAGGAATCCGGCTCCCAGGCAAAGCGCGGCCGCCAGATAGATCGAACCGGCCATCTCGAGCCAATAGGGAACCAGACTGGCGGGAACCAGGGCCAGCGAATAGCCCATGATCTGGCGGAATGCCCGCCTTCCCCCGGCATCGCCCCGCGGAAGCATCAACAGCCCCGCCCTGGCGTAGTCTTCCCGATACATCCAGGCGATGGCGATAAAGTGGGGGAACTGCCACAGGAACAGGATGGCGAACAGCACCCAGGCTTCCACCGAGAGAGTGGCGGCCGCCGTCCACCCGATCAGCACGGGAGTCGCTCCCGGAAACGCTCCCACAAAGGTACACCAAGCCGTCTTCCGCTTCAACGGCGTATAGACGCCCAAGTAGGCCAGACAGGCCGTCAATCCGATCAAACCTGCCAGCGGACTCACCCCCAAGGACAGGTATGCGGTTCCACCCAATGCCGACGCCACTCCCAGGCTGTAGCCTTCCCGCAACGCCAAGCGCCCCGAAGGAATCGGCCGGCGGACAGTCCTCCGCATCTTGGCGTCGTCGGCCCACTCCAGGCAGTGGTTGAGGGCGGCTGTCCCTGCGGCCAGCAGCCCGGTCCCCAACAGCAGCCGCATCAATCCCGGCAAATCCAGTCCGGGAGAAGCCATGGCGAATCCCAGCCCGGCCGCTACCAGAACCAGGAAGGTCACTTCCGGCTTCGCCAGCTCCAGGTATGCCGCCGCCCGGGCTCCGCAGGCGGCCAGGACCCTTCCGCGGCCGTCCGCCTTGGCCTTGGCGCGGTCGGGGCCGAGCAGAACCGGCAGCGCCGGCGCTTCTGCTACCGCCATTCCTCCGACCTTCAGGATCTTTTCGGCGCTGCTCATGGATTCACCGGGATTGCCGGGGTGCGCGACTCGGCCCGGCTTTCTTCAGACCGGACCCGCCAGGACTGCAAGGCCAGGATCACGCTGGCCGCCAGGATCAGGGCGCCCACGGCGACATGCGCGGTGGTGACGGCCACCACCGGAAACTGTGGTTGCACGGCGTCGGCAGTGGCCAGCCGCAACAGCCAGGAGGCCAGCCCTAGCAGGAGTTGAAGCGCGAGCAGGACTCCCAGCAAGGTTGCGGCGCCGGTCAGAACCGAGGACGCTCGTGGAGATCGGAACACGCGAGCAATGAGCCAGCCGGCCAGCAGCGTGACCAGAAGGGCGCCCAACAGGTGAGGGAGGATCCCGGATTGGGTGTGGCGAAAAATGGCCCCCAACAGAAGCTGGAGATAGATGGCTCCCGCGGCGGCCATGGCCAGCCGGTTGAGCGGTAGGCTGTAACTGGCGTCTTGGTGCCGCCGCGCCCAGACCGGCGAGGACAGCCAGGCCAAGCTGACCACCAGGCAAAAGAATGTCTGGGCCAGGCAGGCATGCAGGACCGATATCGGGGCCGGCAGATACCACAGCACGGTGACGCCTCCCAGGATGCCCTGGGCGACCACCACCCCGAGGGCAATCCATCCCAGCTTGCGCACGGGTCGGCGTGGTTCCTTCTTCCACACCCAGACGGCCAGGGCAATGGTCAGCAATCCCACAAAGGCCGCCACCAGGCGGTGACCGTGCTCATAGCGGATGTTCCCTTCCCAAGGCGGGTTCAGGGACCCGTAGGAAAGGGGCCAATCCGGAACCGAAAGGCCCGCCTCGTTCCCGGTGACCAGGGCCCCGGCAACGATCAACAGAAAGGTAACGCAGGCCGTGAGCACCGCAAAGTAGTGGTAACTCCCGGCACTACCGATGCTTGTCGGAATTGAGTGGCTCATCAGGAATTCAGCGGGCCCGCGGGATGATGGATTCCACACCGACGCCCTCTTGGAGAAGCCGGCTCCTGGAAATTCGTCGGTCTCAGGACGCCTGCTTCAGGGTGAAATCCACCGATTTGGACTCGCTGGCAGCCAGGGTGACCTTGTGGGTGGTAACACCCTCTTTCAGGAACTCGTGCCATATTCCGATCGTGTATTCTCCAGGAGGCAATCCCGTGATTTCGAAAGAGCCATCCCCGTCGGTCACCGAGAAGAATGGGTGCGGCAGAACGCCGATATAGCTCTTCATCCAGGGGTGGACGTTGCACTTGACCGGGATCATGACTTCCTCGCGAGGAAACTTTTTCATCTTCGGCGGCACGTTGGGAGCCATGGATTCGTTCCATTCGCGATTGTTCCTGGGGGTCGGATGGACGTTGTGAGTAGTGGGATCGCTGTTCAGGATTCTGACCGGCTGATTGACCTGGACGCCCATCATATGGGGCAGGTAGATGCAACCCTTTTGATCCAGCACGGCAGGTTCGGTGGGCGTCTCGAACTTCATGCCCTCCAGGCCCTCCTTGACGTACACGAAGACGTGCCTCAGCGTCTTGTTGTCGTTGGGAACCACCACTTCGGAGTAGACGGGTTCGGTGTGCAGGCCGGCGCAAGCCGGTTCGGCATCCATGGCCAGCCGCCTGGCCCTGGGCAGGTCGCCTTCGAAAAAGACCTTGCCGCTGACCGTGGCCGCGGTGGCGGGGTCCACCCGGGTGACCACTGCCGGAGCTTCGGTCCCGTCGACCGCATCCAGATCTTCATCGTCGATATCCACGCTGCCGCAGGCCCCTGCAAAGAGAGCCGCCAGCAGCGCAACGGGCAAGAACAGGTAACTCTTCAAACACATCATTAAGACCTCTCTGACCAGATGATAATAAAGTTGGGATCGGGGCAAAACCGGGGGAGCGGCGACCCCATCACCCGACGATTAATGTAACACTTCCAGCTCTCAAATTCGAGGGCGGTCCCGGCGATAGCTAGCGGCTGGCTACACTGGTTGCCGCGGCGGGCATTCGGGACATCAGTCGGCGCTGTTCCTGAGGCGTCAACTGGAACATGTAGCGCACCAGCAGTTCGGCATGGTCCTTGGGGTAGTCCCTGAAGGCAGGAGGCAGCGATCCGGCAAACACCCAGCGCTCGCCGTCCCTCTGGAACAGCCCGGACGGCATGGCCGTGCCCGGAGCGATCATTTCCGGCGCCACCATCCAGCGTTCGGTCCAGCCGGGCTTCAACCTTTCCCCGGCCAACAGGAAATTGGGTGCGGTGGCGTTGCGGTCGTGAGCCGGGTCCCCGGTGGCGTGACACCTCAGGCAGGGCGCCGCCTTGGAGGTAAAGAGTTGCCGGGCCAGTTCGCGCTCCCGGTTGCTGAGCGGCTCCAGCTGGGTTGGAATATAGGGCCGATCCTGAGCCGCCAAGGCTTCGAAGAAGCGTACAATCTTCTGAATCTGGCTGTCGGAAAAACGGAAGGTGGGCATGCGGGCGTGGAGATAGCCGCGCACGCCGTTGCGATCGGTGCGCTCGGAGTCCATGGCCGGGTTCCTGAGAAACCGCGCCAGCCAATCCGGGTCCACCCGGGCTCCCTCACCGACCAGCGTCGGAGGAAGCTGCTCCTTCCAGTCCGGGTCCTGATAGAGGGCCATCCCGGAAAGGTCGGACTGCTGTCCGGGTCGCACCTGGTGGCAGCCCATGCAGTTGTAGCGCTGCACCAGCCACCAGCCTTCCCGAATGTCCTGCCCCCGGTCCCCGGGAGCGTAGAAGAAATGTTCCGGCAATGTAGAGTCGACGCTCCCCAGCAGAAACGTGGTCAAGGCAGCGATTTCCTTGTCGGTCAGCTTGAAATTCGGCATCCGGAGCTTTTCCACAGGGTTCTTGATCTTGCCCTGGTCGAAGATGGCCGGGTTTTTCAGCTTTCGCTCGAAGAAGCCCTTGTGGTTGTACCAGCCGTCATGCTTGGCCTCGTGGGTCAGCAGGGCGAAATCCAGCCGCTCGATGGGCTTGCTGCCCTCGCGGGTCAACTCGGTTCCGATGCGCCCTTCCTCCTCGAACCCGGCAATTTCGTGGCAACCGGCGCAGCCGAAGTGCTTGACCCACATGGAACCTTCGCTCTTGAGCGCAGGATCTTCCAGGTAGTCGGCCTCAGGATAGGAGGCGTCGGCCTGCTTGAGAGTAACGAGGTAACTGGCGATGTCCCGGGTTTCCTGCAGGCTGAGCCGCAGGCTGGGCATGACCGAGAGCGGTTGACGCTCCTGGGGGTTGTGAATCCAGGGGACCAGGTAGTCGTAGTGCACCTTCTCCCCCACCCGCGACAGGTTGGCCGCGAACGAGCTTCCCTGGGCCGCATCCCCCTCGCCCACGGCGTGGCAGCCCATGCAGCCCCGTGTCTCGAACAGCTCCTTGCCCCGAACGGCATTCCCCCGAGGCTGGCTGGGCAATTCCCCTTCGATCCCCGTCTGCCAGACGAAGGCGGAAATGGCGCGGCGCTGCCCTTCGTCCAGGCGAAAGGCCGGCATCTTGGTGGAAGGCCGGTAGGCGTGCGGGTTTTCCAGCCACACCGGGATCCACTCCTTGCGCATTTTGAAGCGAACCTCCTTCAAGCTGGGTCCGACATTTTTCTGTTCGATCTGCAGGTCCGCCGAACGCACCTCCAGGCGCTCCATTTCGTGGTCCAGGTTGCTGATCTGCTGCTTGAGCTCGTCGGCGCGGGCATAGTACCGCTGGGCTTCCGCGTTGTCCTGAGCGTTATCGCCGGCCAGAACGCTCTGCTCGATCTCCTTGCCCATATCCTTCCGGTCCTCCGCCAACGCGTGAATTGACGACTGAACCTCGCTCAGCGCCTCGGCCTCGGTGTCGAACCCCTCGAAGCGATGGCAGCCCGCGCAACCCTCGACGTAGTAAATCTCTTTCCCCCGGTTCAGGACTTCGGCGTGATCGAGCACCAGATCCTTGGCGTGGCACTGGTGGCAACCCGCCTCGAAATTCTCCTTGTAGTACAGCGGCCACAACCAGTACTTGTGACGCCCGTGGCCCTTGCGGACACTGGTGGTCGCCCGTCCGTTACCGTTATGGCAGGTGGAGCAACCAAACTGCTCCGGATCGTGCAAGGCCAGCAGGGCGGGATTGGGGTGGCTCACAAACACTTCTTCGCCTCCCATGTCGGCCTTGGTCAGCACCAGCGGCTCCCTGATTCCCAGGTGACAGGACTCGCACCGGTCCACCAGATCGACCTCGGCCACGTGGATCTGCCGGATCCCCAGCTCGAAGTTGCGGATCCTGGCTC
Source organism: Acidobacteriota bacterium (assembly GCA_028875575.1). Taxonomy (NCBI): domain Bacteria; kingdom Pseudomonadati; phylum Acidobacteriota; species Acidobacteriota bacterium. The sequence continues at coordinate 7,555 of JAPPDF010000031.1, read as the reverse complement.
GCAGCCCCCGGACCTGAGAGGCGGTCAAACCGGTGAGGCGGTCGCCAAGCAGGGTATCTCTCTCCCCTCGCAACTCGTTGTAGGACTTCACCAGTTCTGCCCGTTGCGCTCCCAACTCGGCCCGCCTGGCCTGCAACCGGTTGAATTCCGCTTCCAACTGGTCGAAATTGAAGCGTTCCTCCTGCTCCACCACCTCCCCGGCCCCGTTGGCGGAAGCCAGCCTCAGGGTCATCTCCCGGGCCTTGATGGCATCGATCTGCCGCTGCAGCGCCTCTTTTTCACTCTGGTTGGTGGAGGTTTCGATCTGGTAGATGAGGGCCGCGATCTCGCTGCGGGTGATGGCGAAGGGCTCGGTAATGACGCTCAACCGACTGCCGACTATCCGGTTGGTCTCGCGGTCCAGGTCGGAGATCCGAGGGGCAATCGATTCCTCGGCCTTGGTGACCGCGTCACTCAGCTTCCGGTATTCCGCAGATTGGAGGACGGCCTGCTCGGCCCGGGCCTGGGTCGGCTGGATACGTCTCAGGTGACGGCTGTACAGACTGGCAAAATGCTTCTGGTAGTCCTTCCAGGGTCTGAGGCCATAGGTCTCGTCGTACAACGCCCACAGGAGAGAAGCCACCATCAGCAGAGATGAGATCAAAAGAATGCGACCGAGGGATCGGTTGAGGACCGGATCGTCTCCAACCGGGGGTTTCTTCGGCACCGATTTCTCCTTGAAAAACAGTGATCAGTGGTTAGTGGTTAGTGATTCGTTCCGACCTCAATGCACCGCTTGATTCACTCACCACTTACTCTGGCCACTCCACTTGTCAATGGCGCGGTAGCGCCCCAGTTCGGCAAACAATGAGTAGTTGAATATTCCCTAATTCCGAAATCTGCAATTCGCGATCCGCAGAACTCGACTCATTTGCAAAGGGTCACAGTCTCTGAAGCAGTCCGGCCACTGATCACAGGCCACTAGCCACTAGATATTGAACCAGGGAGTGACCCACACGTACTTGATCCGAAAAAGCAGTCGAGCCACCATCTTGGCCGGCAAGAGCATCATGGTGACCAGGAAAAACTGCAGGAGCAGATATTGAATCAGGCTCATGCGGTTGTAGATTTTCCGGTTGAACGCATTCCAGGTAAACAGCTTGTGCACTCCGAGGGCGGTCACCACGGCAAACAGTCCGACCACTGCCGCCCCGAACAGGCTCTTGCCCAGCATGCTGGTGATGCCGAACATGTCCGGCAGATCCCGATTGGCCTCGAAGACCAGCTTGTTGTGGTCCCAGGTCTGGCCCGGCCAGAACCATAACCAACCCGGCCCCCGAATGAATGTACCAATGACCACCATCGACAACCACAACACGATAAAGCCGAAGCAGAAGGCCCAAATGGCGAATTTCCGCTGCTTGTAGGTGTAATAGCCGTTCCCCAGGGGATTGGTATCCATGTAGGGGATGATCATGAGCCCTACCAGAATCAGGGTCGGCAGCACCACACCGGCCATCCAGGGATCGAAATAGACCAGCATCTCCTGCAGCCCCAGAAAGTACCAGGGCGCCTTTGCCGGGTTCATGGTCAGGGATGGATTGGCCGGTTCCTCCAAAGGAGCGTCCAGGGTAATCGACCACACCATCAGAATGAAGGTGACGATGATGGCCACCAGGAACTCCATGCGCAACAGGTAGGGCCAGACCTGAACTTCCCGAGCCCAGCCCGGTTTCCAGGGCTGCGTCTTGCGGTGGTGGGTCTTGGCCATCTCGGGGTCGGCTTCCAGCCTGTCGATGAGCCGGTCGTTGGCGAACGCCTGCCGGAGGCCGTACCAGGTGTAAAAAGGCATGACCAGGATGAGCAGGACAATCGGAACATTGTCGGGCAGGGTGGTGATTTCCCAGAGCTGAACCCAATCCACTGATTTCCTCCTTATCCCCTTCCGAGCCGTTCCCGGTCAAAGGTTCCTCGAACGATGGCTGCGTCAACGATCGCTCAGAACCGTCGCGGCTCCTTGATTTCGGATTCCAGCATCACCGGAGCCGGTCCCGAGATGCCGCCGTCCTTGCGGACTCTCCAGAAGTGAACGGCCATGAAAACCCCCGCGATCAGGGGAATGGCGATGCAGTGCCAGATGTAGGCGCGCAACAGCGCGTTGGAGTCGACGATGGAGCCCCCCAGCAGCGCAAAGCGAACGTCGTTGAAGGCGGTCATGCCGAGCTCCGGTCCCAGCGGGCCCTCGTGCCCCAGCAAAGGCGTCGCCCGGGCCATGTTGGTGCCCACGGTGACCGCCCAGAAGCCGAGCTGATCGTCCGGCAACAGGTATCCGGTAAAGGACAGCAGCATGGTGAGAAGCATCAGAATCACGCCCACCATCCAGTTGAATTCACGCGGCTTCTTGTAGGAGCCCGTCAGGAAGACCCTGAACATGTGCAGCCAGACCGTGATAATCATCAGGTGGGCGGCCCAGCGATGCATGTTTCGCAACAGCTTCCCAAAGGGCACGTCGTGCTCCAGGTAGAGAATGTCGCGGAAGGCCTGCACCTTGGTGGGGTGATAGTAGAACATCAGCAGGACGCCGGTGAAGGTCAGCACGATGAACAGGTAGAAGGTGATCCCTCCCATGCCCCAGGTGTAGTTGTAGGCAACCGCGTCGCGGTTGATCTTGGCGGGGTGCAGATGCAGGAAGACGTTGGACAGGATCCCCAGCGCACGATTGCGCGGCTTCTCGTCGTGGGTCACCCGAAAGATCGACTTGTAGAGTTGGGTCCTCTGCGGCTTCTTGAGCGACTGGACATCGTCGAGAGCCTTGTCCTTGAGACCCTTGACCTCTTTCAGGACACCGCCGATCAAGGCCGTCGCCTTGCCCGCCGGTTTCTGCTCTTTCAGATCATCTGCCATGGAACGACTCCTCGGATGGATGCTTGCACTGACGTTTACTCAGGATCGCCTACCGGCTACAACTGCAGAAAGGCCCCCGGGTCCCGGAACTCCGACCGCATTCCCTTGGGCCACTCGTAGAGCACGCTGGTGTCCACCACGATCTGACCTTCGGCGTCGAGCTCAACCTTGGCGCGGTCCAGGGGACGTGGAGCCGGGCCTTCGAAATTGATTCCTTCGCTGTCGTAACCGCTTCCGTGGCAGGGACACTTGAACTTGTTCTCGCTGGGCTTCCAGTCCGGAGTACATCCCAGGTGCGTGCAGCGGGCATAGACCACAAAAAGCCCCTCGGCATCGCGCACCACCCAGATCCGCCTTTTCTGGAACTTGGTATCCACTCCGTAGCCGAAGTCGGAGGGGTACCCAATGCGGAACACCGTTTTGGGTTCCAAAAGAGTTCTGGGAAAGAAGAAGCGCAGGAACATGAATAAATTGATTCCCAGGAACCCCGATACCAGGGCCTGCACCGTACGACGGCGCCGCTTGGCGGGATCGACCGACTCGCCTCCTCCGAATAAATTCAGGATCCTCGATACCAACCCTGCCTTGGGTTTTTCCTCAACCTTGGCGGGTGGCGTCCGCCTCGGAGGCACCGCTCTCGGAGTTGCACCGGATCGGGGTTGCTTCGGACCGTTACTTTCACTATTTGGCATCCACTCCTCCACGGGTTCCGAGGGGTGACTGACAGAGTCTGGTTGAATTTTGAATGCTAGGCAAAGTGTCGCGCGGCAAGCAAGAAGGTGCGCCGGCTACGGAAGTATCCAGATTTTAGTCTAAAAACGGGGATTGTCAATAGTCCGGTGACGGGGATAATCTTCGGGAAACAACTCTTGAACCTCTTGACCCCCATTTCTCGACCGGGATGCGACCATCAGCGCAGTCAAATTTTTCTTGCCCCGTCCTTTTCCATTCAAAGTATAATGGCAAACACACGTGACCAGTCAGCAATGATTCCCCATCCCAGGTGCTGCTGAGCAAGTGAGCCGACACCCGGGCACGCGTCCGGGCCTGCCTGCAACCGCGAGAACCTGATGTCGAGAAAATACCGCCAGCCCGGTTATCAGGACAATGAACGGGAGTCGCGGTCCCGGGTCCGAAGACCCTCCAGGCCGCGAGGCGCCCCCGAATTTCGAGCCAAGCCGATGCCGGGGTTTCAGGAGGTGGTCCGCTGCACCATGTGCGGGGCGACCACGTCACACGATATCGGGCTGGAAACCCAGTGTCCCAAGTGCGGAGCCGACCTCCACAGCTGCCGGCAGTGCGTGTTCTTCGATACCTCGGCCCGCCTGGAATGCACTCAGAAGATCCCGGAACGCATTCCCCGAAAAGGGGCACGCAACCAGTGCGGCCTCTTCGTGGCCAAGAAGACCATCGAACGACAAACCACCTCCTTCACCCCAGCTGCTCCCGGCCCCAAGACGGCCCGGGAAGCCTTCGACGCCCTCTTCAAGAATTGACCTGAAATCCAACCGCGGCCGGGACTCCCGCGCCCCATGCGGATGGAAGCGCATTCTCCCCAGGGGAACCGGCACGGCCGCACTCCTTCCTGCGCGGCGGATTCTCCGCGCGTGTGGCTTTGCGAACGTCTCTCTGGAGATGAGCTGATCGCGAGAAGGAACGGGTGGAGTGTTGGTGCGGAAGGCGGGACTTGAACCCGCATGGCTTGCGCCGCCACCCCCTCAAGATGGTGTGTCTGCCAATTCCACCACTTCCGCACGCAGACTGCGCTCCCTGGAAGGGCGGGTTCTACTCCGCCCGCTGGGAGCCGGATTCATCCTCCTGAACCGGTGCTGCCGGGCTCTCGGACGGCTGAGGGACCGGAGTGGCCGCGGGGCTCTCGGGGGGAGCCTCTTCCTGGGGGGCAGTCGCGGCAGCGTCCTGCATGATGGAGCGACCCTCGTCCTGAGTCGTCAGCAGCGATAGGGTAAAGGAGGTAGCCATGAATATGATGGCTGCACCGGTGGTCAGCTTCGAAAGAAACGTGGCCGTGCCCCTGGCTCCGAAGGCTGTCTGGGAACCGCCCCCACCGAAGGCGCCTGCCAGATCCGCACCCTTCCCCGACTGCAGCAGCACAATCAGGATCAACAGCAGGCAGACAATCACATGGATGATTTGCAGTAATAGTGCCATTAGACCTGGAAGTTGACTATTGCGGCAAAGGACTCAGCCTTCAGACTTGCCCCGCCCACCAGGGCGCCGTCGATGTCGGCCCGGGCCATCAACCCGTCCACGTTTTCCGGCTTGACACTGCCGCCGTAAAGGATGGGCAATTGCTCGGCCGCCCGCCGACCGAAAACCTCCGCAGCCAAGTCCCGAATGAAGGCGTGGATATCCTGGGCCATCTCGGGAGTTGCCGCCCGCCCCGTGCCGATCGCCCACACCGGTTCATACGCAATCATCGTAAGGGAAAGGGCATCCTCTGTCAACCCGGCCAGCGACTGGCGAAACTGGGCGCCGACGACCTCTTCGGTCCGTCCGGACTCGCGCTCCGAGAGCTGTTCTCCCAGGCAGACAATGGGGAGGAGACCTGCCTTGAGAGCCGCCAGGGCCTTGCGGCTGACGGCCTGGCTGGTCTCGCCGAACAGGCTCCGGCGCTCGGAGTGTCCCAGGATGGCATAGCGGCATCCGGCCTCGGCCACCATCCCTGGGGAAATCTCTCCGGTAAAGGCCCCCTGGCTCTCCCAATAAATATCCTGCGCCGCAACCGCGATGGGACTCCCCTGAGCTTCCCGGGCCGCGGCCCAAAGGGCGGTGAAAGGGGGCGCCACCACGATGTCGCAATGGCTGGACGCTTCCACCAGGGGCTTCAGTTGCCGGATCAGCTCCACGCTTTCCCGGACCGTCCGGTGCATCTTCCAATTCCCGGCGATGACCGGGCGCCTGCTGGGGGTTGAGGACTCCATGGGGCTGCTCCTCCGAAGCCGGCGGTGGTTCAGGGTCTGTCGCTCAACGACTCCACGCCAGGCAGTTTTCGACCACTCAAGAATTCCAGCGACGCCCCGCCGCCTGTCGAGATGTGCGTGATCCGGTCGGCGACCCCTGCCCGGCGGACGGCGGCGATCGAATCGCCCCCGCCCACGATCGTGGTCGCCGGGCTGGCCGCCGCGGCCTGGGCCAGGGACAGGGTGCCCCCGGCAAAGCGGTCGATCTCGAATACGCCGACCGGCCCGTTCCAGAGAACGGTTCCGGCTGTAGAAAGGACCTTCTGAAAATGGGAGCGGGTTTGGGGACCGATATCGACCCCCATCCACTCCAGCCCGGTCTCCCCAACGGGAATCACCCGGCTCGGGGCGTCGGGCTCCAACTCGCCGGTCACGACGTGATCGACGGGCAGGACCAGGGGAATCCCGGCCTGCTCCGCTTTCCGCAGCAGACCCCTTGCCAGCGAAATCTTGTCCTCTTCCACCAGCGACCTCCCAACCTCCACCCCCCGGGCCCGCAGGAAAGTGTAGGCCATGCCCCCACCCACGAGCATCCCGTCGACCCGTTGCATCAGGTTCTCTATGACCTCGATCTTGTCGGACACCTTGGCTCCGCCCAGCACGGCCACAAAGGGCCGATCGGGACGTTCCAGGGCCTTGCCGAGATAGGAGAGTTCCCGTTCCATGAGAAGGCCGGCCGCTCCCCCGCCGACGAACCGAACCATGCCGGCCGTGGAGGCATGGGCTCGATGGGCGGCCCCGAAGGCGTCGTTGACGTAGCAGTCGCATAGACGCGCCAGCCCCCGGCAGAAGGATTCCCGATTGGCTTCCTCCTCCGGGTGGAAGCGCAGGTTCTCCAACAGTAGAACCTGGCCCGGGCCCAGTTCCGCGCTTTGCCTCTCCACCGCTTCCCCGACGCAATCTCCGGCCATTTTCACCGGCCTCCCAATGGCAGCTTCCAGAGCGGCCGCCACGGGCTTCAGGGTCAGGCCCGGGTCGGCCCGCCCCCGAGGCCGACCCAGATGAGAGGCCAGCAACACTTTCGCCCCACGGGACAGCGCGAATCGAATGGTCGGCAGGCTGGCTTGAATCCGGGCGGCGTCGGCAACCCGGCCCGCCTCATCCAGGGGGACGTTGAAGTCGGCTCGAATGAAGAGCCGCCGGCCACCGAGGTCCAAGTCCCGAATGGAGAGCTTGTTCATAGTGAGGGATTATCCACGAAGGGACCCGAAGACTCACGCACAAAAATTGAGCTCCAGAGCCGGCGAGCGGCTGTGGTGGCCGTGCCGCTGGTCGTCACTCACGGGGAGCCGCGTTGGCCCCCCTCCGGTTCGACTGCGGGCGGAGCCCCTGGGTGGCTGTGGGTTCGGAAACGCAGCTCTTGATGCGCCGCATTCGCGGCTAGGTTTGCGCGGAATTCCAACGACCCCGGGCTGCCACCCGGGGCTACCCTGAGCCGCAGCTACGCTGCTCTATAAGGAAGACTTGTTGCCGGCGTTTCCGCGGGCAACCCACGCCAACCGCAATTGAGCTCCAAAGCCGGCAAGCGGTGTTGGTGGACGTGCCGTTGGTCGGCACTCCCGGGGCGCCTCGTTAGCCCCCCTCCGACTCGACGGCGGGCTGAATCTCCTATCTGGCGATTTCGCCGATTCCGTCCCCCCACCGGTTCGACTGCGGGCGGAGCCCCTGGGTGGCTGTGGGTTCGGAAACGC